>JASBUM010000246.1 GCA_030147905.1 Acidimangrovimonas sp. | reverse complement strand
CCGTGACGTTTTCCGTTCGCGACATTTCCTGTCGCCTTCCGACTTGCCGGGGCGTGGGACGCATCGCAGGGTCGGCGGAACGGCCCGGGGGCCGGGTTGGTCGCGAAACAGGGGGGCGAGATGAAAACGCATAGCCGGGTTGTGGTGATCGGCGGCGGCGTCGTCGGTTGTTCGGTGCTTTACCACCTGACCAAGCTGGGCTGGTCCGATGTCATGCTGATCGAGCGTTCGGACCTTACCTCGGGGTCGACCTGGCATGCGGCGGGGGGCTTTCATACGCTGAACGGCGATACCAACATGGCCGCGCTGCAGGGCTACACGATCCGGCTTTATCGCGAACTCGAAGAGATCACCGGCATGTCCTGCGGGCTGCACCATGTCGGCGGCATCACCCTGGCCGACACGCGCGAACGGTTCGACATGCTCAAGGCCGAGCGCGCCAAGCACCGCTACATGGGCCTCGACACCCGTATCCTTGGCCCTTCCGAGGTGAAGGAATTCGCCGAGATCGTGAACACCGACGGCATCATCGGCGCGCTCTACGACCCGCTGGATGGGCACCTGGATCCCTCGGGCACCACGCTAGCCTATGCCAAGGCCGCGCGCATGGGCGGCGCCGAGATCGTGCTGCACAACCGTGTGCTGGAAACCAACCCCCGCGCCGATGGCGGGTGGGAGGTGGTCACCGAACAGGGCACGGTGATCGCGGAGCACGTGGTCAACGCCGGCGGCCTCTGGGCGCGCGAGGTTGGGGCGATGGCGGGCGTCTATCTGCCGCTTCTGCCGATGGCGCACCAATATGTGGTGACCGACGACATCCCCGAGATCTACGAACGCGGCACCGAGTTTCCCCATGTCATGGACCCGGGCGGCGAAAGCTACCTGCGCCAGGAGGGCCGCGGCCTTTGCATCGGCTTCTACGAAAAACCCTGCGAGGGCTGGGCGATCGGCGGCACGCCCTGGACCTTCGGCCACGAACTTCTGCCCGACAACCTCGACAAGATCGCGGATTCGATCGAATTCGCCTACCGCCGCTTTCCGGTACTGGAACGCGCGGGCGTCAAGCGGGTGATCCACGGCCCCTTCACCTTCGCCCCCGACGGCAACCCGCTGCTGGGTCCGGTGCCGGGCTTGCGCAACTACTGGTCCGCCTGCGCGGTGATGGCCGGCTTTTCCCAGGGCGGCGGCATGGGCCTGATGCTGGCGCAATGGATGATAGAGGGCGAGACCGAGCGCGATCCGCGCGGCTTCGACGTGGCGCGTTTCGGCGGGTGGACGACGCCGGGCTATACCGTGCCCAAGGTGATCGAGAATTACCAGAACCGCTTCTCGGTGGTCTTCCCGAACGAGGAAAAGCCCGCCGCGCGGCCGTTCCGCACCACGCCGATATACGACATCTTCGATGGCATGGGCGCGGTCTGGGGCCAGCAATACGGGCTTGAGGTCGCCAATTATTTCGCCGCCAGAGATGAGCCGCGCTACGAAACGCCGAGCTTCCGCCGCTCCAACGCGTGGGAGGCGACGGCGCGTGAGGTGCGCGCGGTGCGCGACGCGGTCGGTATCAACGAGGTGCAGAATTTCGGCAAATACCGCGTCACCGGTCCCGGCGCGCGCGCATGGCTGAACCATATCATGGCCGGGCGGATCCCGCGGCCGGGGCGGCTGTCGCTGACGCCCATGCTATCGCATTCGGGCAAGATCTATGGCGATTTCACCGTCACCTGCCTGTCCGGGGAGGAATTCCAGCTTACCGCCAGCTATGGCGCGCAAGGCTGGCATATGCGCTGGTTCGAACGTCACAGCCAAGCGGATGTCCGGGTCGAGAACATCTCGGACCGGCTCACCGGGTTCCAGATCGCCGGGCCCAAGGCGCGCGAGTTGCTCGCCCGCGTGGCCCATGGCGGCGATGGGGTGGTGGCCGATTTCCGATTCATGGATGCGCGGCGAATGACCATCGGCATGGCCGATTGCCTGGTCCAGCGGGTTTCCTATACCGGCGATCTCGGCTTCGAGATCTATTGCGACCATATGAGCCAGCGCCATCTGTGGCAGGTGCTGTGGCAGGCGGGCGAGGCGTTCGGGCTGCGCCCCTTCGGCATGCGGGCAATGATGAGCCTGCGGCTCGACAAGTTCTTCGGCTCATGGGGGCGCGAATTCTCGCCCGACTATACGCCCGCCGAGACCGGGCTCGACCGGTTCATCGACTGGAAGAAGGAGGTGGACTGGATCGGCAAGGCGGCGGCGGCGGCCGAGCGCGAAGCCGGCCCCGGGCGCCGGCTCGCCACCTTCGTCGTCGCGGCCAAGGATGCCGATGTGGTGGCGTGGGAACCGATCTGGCTGGATGGTGCGGTGGTGGGGTATTGCACCTCGGGCGGCTATTCGCATCACGCCGGAAAATCGGTGGCGTTCGGCTTTCTGCCCGCCGAGCGGATCACCGAAGGGCTTGATGTCGAGATTGAGATCTTGGGTGAACGACGCCCGGCAAGACTTGTCACCACAGCACTTTTCGATGCCGACGGCGCGCGGATGCGGGGTTAGGCAGGCGGCCGGGGACGCGGCCGTGCGTGCCGGCGGGGGCGCTGCCCCCGTGCCCCCGGGATATTTTTGAACGAAAGATGGGGCTTGTCCGGCCGCGCGCCCGCCGGGAAGAACCGCGACAGCGCGATCGCGGTGGCCGGCCACCGGTACGGGCATGAGCCATGGGCGGGTTACGGCCGCGGCTGGGTCGCGACCCGGCACCGCTTGCGGCATGTGCCGAGCTTGCGCTGCCGGCCCTCTTTCCGGCTTCCGCATTTTGTGATTAGGCGGAGTGCGGCAGTTGTCGCGTCGGAACGGGAGAAGGGCACATGACACAGGTGGCGCTTGAGGGGTGGCTGATCTGCACGGACGAGGCCGAGGCGGCTGTGGTCCGCCGGCTGCTGCCCGAGCATCTGCGGTCAAGCCGCGCCGAGCCGGGTTGTCTGCGTTTCGACGTGGCGCAGGGCGACGATCCGCTGATCTGGGAGGTGCGCGAGCTTTTCGTCGATCAGGCGGCCTTCGCGTCTCATCAAGGGCGGGTCAAGGCCAGCCGCTGGGGGCACGAGACGGCGGGAATTCGGCGGGACTACCGGGTCGGCACGCCATGACCGCCCAAGCGCCGGCACAGACGGCGGCGCCACAGATCGCGCGCGCGGCCTTGTGGATGACGGGTGCGATCGCGTCCTTCTCGGCGATGGCGGTCGCCGGACGCGCGGTCCAGATCGAGTTGAACACTTTCGAGCTGATGACCTGGCGGTCGCTGATCGGACTTGCGATCGTGCTTGGTGTGGCGGCGCTGCGCGGGCGGATGGGCGCGATCCGGCCGCGGCGCATGGGCCTGCATCTGCTGCGCAACATCTTCCATTTCTCGGGGCAGAACCTGTGGTTTCTGGCGATCACGATGATCCCGCTGGCACAGGTCTTCGCACTGGAATTCACCGCGCCGCTGTGGGTGACGCTGATGGCGCCGTTCTTTCTTGGCGAGCGGCTGACGCGGGTCCGCGCGGGGGCGGCCGCGCTGGGATTTCTGGGCATCGTCATCGTCACCCGCCCCGATCCCGGGCATCTTGATCCCGGCATGATCGCGGCGGCGGCGGCGGCCGTGGGTTTTGCCGGCACGGCGATCTTCACCAAGCTCTTGACGCGCAGCGAGGCCGTGATCTCGATCCTGTTCTGGATGACGCTGATGCAAAGCGTCTTCGGCGTGGTCTGCGCCTGGGCCTACGCGGGCCACCTGACCCTGCCCGACGCCACCACCCTGCCCTGGCTGGTCGTCATCGGCTGCGCCGGGCTTGCGGCCCATTTCTGCCTGACCTCGGCGCTTCGCGTGGCGCCCGCCACGAT
>JASBUM010000245.1 GCA_030147905.1 Acidimangrovimonas sp. | reverse complement strand
CAGCGTCACCCGAGCCGCGCCCTTGGCGAAGCCGGCCGCGCCGCCCTTGCCCTCTCCCGAAAGGGTCAGCGCCTCGGGTTCCGTCATGTCGGACATTTCGACGCGCCCCTGGAAACGCGCCTTGACCGGCCCCACCTTTTGGACCACCACCGCCTCGTATCCCTCGGCGGCCGATCCGGTCAGGGATTCGCAGCCCGGCACGCATGCCTTCAACACTTCGGGGTCGAGAATCGCCGCCCAGACCAGGGCGGGCGGTGCCGCGATACGCCGTTCGTCCTTGAGTTCCATCGCGTCACGCTCCTTGGAATGCAGAATACCCGCCTGCCGGCCGCTTGACCATGTTACCATAGTCGTAACGCGCCAATCGCACACGGCAAGCAGGCAATGACAATCACGGCGCAATATCGTTAAGCTGCCGTCAGGAGACGAGGCGATAATATGGCGCAGACGCAGCCGCAAGACCCCCGGCCCGACCGGATCGAGCATGTCCTTGTGGTCGACGATCACCCGCTGTTTTGCGAAGCGCTGGCGATGACGCTGCACGCGGTCGCGGGCATCCGCCGCATCGACACGCTGGGCACGCTCGGCGAAGCGCTCCGCCGGCTGGAACGCGACCCGCCAGACGCCATCGTGCTCGATCTCAACCTGCCCGATGTCGAAGGCTTCGACGGGCTGGTGCAGATGCATGCCACCGTCCCCGCGATCCCGATCCTGGTCGTGTCGTCGATCGGCGGCGCCCGCGCGATCACTGCCGCGCTGGATGCCGGAGCCGCGGGTTTCGTGCCCAAGAACAGCGGGCGCGACGCCTTTCGCGCGGCTTTCGCGGCGCTGCGCCGGGGCACGGTCTATACACCGCCCGACTACACCCCGCCGGCCGGCACCGCCGTGTCCGACGACAGCGGCGCCAGCGCGGTGCAACGGCTGTCGTCGCTGACGCGCCAGCAGGCGACGATCCTGCGGCTCATCTGCGAGGGCAAGCTCAACAAGCAGATCGCCCATGACCTCTCGATCGCCGAGACCACGGTGAAGGCCCATGTCACCGCGATCATGCGCAAGCTTGAGGTACAGAACCGCACCCAGGCGCTGCTGATCGCGCGCGAGGCCAGCTTCGACGCGTTCATGCAGGATGGATAGATCGCCCCCGAAACCGGACCGCGGCGGCATCGCCCGCCGCCATGGCGCGGAGCCGCCGATGAGCCGCCCCACGAACGCGCAGGCCGGAACGACGCCGCGCGCCGCCGGCACGCCCGGGTCGGCACCGGCGCAGCCGGTCCGTTCGACCGCCATCCCCGCCTGCGAGGCCGGCGCCGCGCGCAAGCTGGCCCGGGATCTGGGAACGGGTCCTCATGCGGCGCTCTTTCTCTTCGTCTCGCCGCGCGCCGATGCCGCGGCGCTGGCGCGCGATTGCGCGGCGGTCTTCCGCGGCACCCCGGTGATCGGCTGCACCACCGCGGGCGAGATCGCCGCCGACGGCTACCGCGATGACAGCATCGTCGCGGTCGCGCTTTCGACCGGCCATTTCGCGGTGGATACGCTGGCGCTGCCCGATCTCGACCAGTTTCGGCCCGCCGCGGCGATCGGTCAACTCGTGCGCCGCCGGCAGGGGCTGGCGCAGATGCATCCCGAATGGCCGCATGAATGCGCCTTCGTCATGGTCGACGGCCTGTCGGCGCGCGAGGATCAGCTTGTCGCGGCGCTGGCGGCGGGGCTGGGGCCGGTACCGCTGTTCGGCGGCTCGGCCGGGGACGGCGTCCGGTTCGAGCGATCGCTGGTCCTGCACGACGGGCGCGCGCTGCGCAATGCCGCGGTGGTCGCGCTGATCCGCAGCGCGGGGCCCTTGAGGGTGTTCAACGCCGATCACGTGGTGCCGACAGACACGCGCATGGTCGTCACCGCCGCCGATCCCGCCCGCCGCATCGTTCACGAGATCAACGCCGAGCCGGCGGCGGCGGAATATGCCCGCCTGATCGGGATCGCCCCCGCCGGGCTGGGCCTGGCCACCTTCGCCGCCCATCCGCTGGTGGTCCGGGCCGGCGGGCGGTATCATGTCCGCGCCATTCGCGAGACAGCGCCCGCGGGCGGGCTGATCTTCTTTTCGGCGATCGAGGAGGGCATGGTGCTGACGCTCGCCGAACCGCGCGACATGCTCGGCCATCTCGAACGGCAACTGGCGGATCTGTCGCGCGATGCTAAGCCGCTGGCAATCCTCGGCTGCGACTGCATCCTGCGCCGGATCGAGGCTGAGGGAAAGCAGCAGCGCGGCGCGGTCTCCGCGCTTTTCGCGCAGCACGGTCTCGTGGGCTTCTCGACCTACGGCGAACAGGTCAACGGCATGCATGTCAACCAGACACTGACCGGCGTCGCCTTCTACCCGGCAGAGGGGACCCGATGATCGGCAGCGTCGTCACCCGCGGCGATTCTCTTGCGCGCGAGAACATCAAACTGCGCCGCATGGTCGAGGTATTGATGCGGCGCGTGGAAGAGGCCACCGATGCCTCGGGCGTGGCCTATGCCCAGTTCCAGCGCGCCGCCCTGCTGGAAGAACAGGTTCGCAATCGCACGCGCGATCTCGAATCGACGTTGAGCCTGCTGAACGCGACCAACCGCGATCTCGAGGCCGCCACGCTCGCCGCCGATGCCGCCCGCGCCAACCTCACCGACGCGATCGAGGCGGTGCCCGAGGGCTTTGCCCTCTTCGATCGCGACGACAGGCTGGTCCTGTGCAACAGCCGGTTCGCCCGGCTGTTTCCCGATCTCAGCGGCATGCTGGTCCCCGGAATGCCGCTCGAATCCTATATCGCGCAGGCCAGCCGGTCCCCGGTGCTGAAGCTTCCGGCCGGCACGCGCCCGAGCGACTGGTCCGAATATCGCCTTGCCCGCCACCGCGAGGGACAGGCCAGCTTCAACGTGGAAC
>JASBUM010000227.1 GCA_030147905.1 Acidimangrovimonas sp. | reverse complement strand
TGACGAGACGGTCAATCGCGCTGCCCTGGACGCGGTACAGGAAAACGGCATCGTCTTCCTCGACGAGATCGACAAGGTCTGCGCCCGCGCCGATGCCCGCGGCGCCGATGTCAGCCGCGAAGGCGTGCAGCGCGACCTGCTTCCGCTGATCGAGGGCACCACCGTCTCGACCAAGTACGGGGCGGTGCGCACCGATCACATCCTGTTCATCGCCTCGGGCGCCTTCCATGTGGCGAAACCGTCCGACCTGTTGCCCGAACTTCAGGGCCGGCTGCCCATCCGGGTGGAACTGCGCGACCTGACCGAAGAGGATTTCGTGCGGATCCTGACCGAGACCGACAACGCCCTGACAAGGCAGTACACCGCGCTCATGGCCGCCGAGGAGGTGACCGTCGGCTTCACCGAGGATGGCATCCATGCCCTCGCGCGGATCGCCGCCGACGTCAACCGCAGCGTCGAGAACATCGGGGCGCGCCGCCTCTACACGGTGATGGAGCGCGTCTTCGAGGAACTCAGCTTTACCGCGCCGGACCGGGCGGGCGAGTCGATCACCGTGGACGAGGACTTCGTCGAGAAGAACCTCGGCGAACTGGCGAAATCCGCCGACCTGAGCCGATACGTCCTGTGAACCCTCTCGCAAGGCGCTGGTAACAGGGCAGGAATTCGGCTATTGCGGATGGACGCCAGCCGGATCCTTGCCCGTGACCCGTATCGTCCTGCGTCTGCTCCTCGTCACCATCGCGCTGGCCGGCTGCACGCCGCGCGGCACCATCACGCTTGATCCGCGCGCGGCCTCGGTGGGCGCCCAGAAGGCGGTCTTCGTCGCCACCACGCGCGGCCGTGATGCCAAGACCGGAGTCTTCAACAACCACCGGTCGGAAAAGGAACGCTTCGGTCGAATCGTGGTATCGATCCCGCCCGACCGCAAGCTGGGAACCATCGTCTGGCCGTCCGCGCGCCGCAGCCCCGATCCACGGCGCGACTTCCTGACCTCCAGCGACGAGTTGTTCACGTCCCGTGCCGCATTCCGCAAGGCGCTTTCCAAGGCGCTGGTCGAGGTGCCGCGCGGGCAACGCGAGGCCGTCGTCTATGTCCACGGCTTCAACAACACATTCGCCGAAAGCGTCTACCGCATCGCGCAACTCAGCCATGACCTGTCGGTGCCCGGCGTCGCCGTGGCCTATTCATTGCCATCGGCCGGCAGCCCGATCAACTATGCCTATGATCGCGACTCGGTGCTGTTCGCACGCGACGGGCTCGAACAACTCCTGAATCAGATGGTCCGCGCAGGAACCCAGCGCATCCTGCTGGTCGCCCATTCGCTGGGCTCGGAACTGGTGATGGAGGTGTTGCGCCAGATGCGGCTTGATCGCAACGCGGCGGTCATGAGCCGGATTTCCGGCGTCATCCTGATTTCCCCCGACATCGACATCGAGGTCTTCCGTACCGAGGCCAAGCGCATCGGCAAGCTGCCTCAGCCCTTCGTCATCTTCACCTCGCAGCGCGACCGGGCGCTGGCGCTGTCGGCGCGGCTGACCGGCGAAAAGGTGCGTCTGGGCAGCCTGAAGGACATCAGCCGGGTTTCGGACCTCAAGGTCACCATGATGGAGGTCGGCGCCTTCTCCAAGGGTCTGGGTCATTTCACCGCCGGCACCTCGCCGGCGCTTATCAAGCTGCTGGCGCGCATGCGCGACGTGAACAGTGCGCTGCAAGGCGACCGAGCGGTGCGGCCAGGGCTGTTTCCCGGCTTCATGATCAACTTCCGCAATGCGACCCAGATCGTTCTGGTGCCGCGGCAGGCGGCGGCCGCCACGCCGTGAAGGCAGGACCGCGCGGTGCCTCAGCCTAGCGCCGACGGCTAAGGACGACATAGATCGCGCCGCCCCCGCCATGGCGCAGATGGGCCTCGCGCAGGCCAAGCACCACGCCCGAAAGCGGCGGCGCGGCAAGCCACATCGGAACCTGTCGCCGCAGCTGGCCACGTTCCCGCCCGGCGTCGCTCCGGACACCGGCCGCCTGCGCCGCCGTCTCGCCCTTGCCGGTGATGACCAGCACCAGCCGCTTGCCCTGCGCCTGCGCGTTCAGCACGAACCGCACCAACGCCGGATGCGCCTGGGCAAGCGTCATGCCATGAAGATCGATCCGCGCCTCTGGCACCAGCTTGCCGCGGCCCAGATTGCGCGCCATCCGCGCCTCATAACGGGGAACTGGCGCGGGGGGCTTCGTCGTCGCCGGCTGATGCGTGGCGGTCCGGCCCGGCGCGCGCGCGCCGATCTCGAAGGCGGCGATGGCGGGCCGCGGCGCAACCGGGCCGCCCGGCCCCCCGGACCCCGGACCCCCGGACCCCGGCATCGTGTCGGTCGGCAAGGCGTCCTCGGCCGGAGCCGCCGGCCCATCGTCGGGCTCCGCGCGCATGTCAAGCGGTCGCGTCGTGCTGACAACCCGGCGCCAGAGCATGAGTTCGTCATCATCGGGAGTGCGCCCCGCGCCGCGCCGGCGCTTCATCGTTCCGCCCCGGCGAGGCCAGCGCGCAAATCGGTGTCCCGCGGCATCAACACGACCATCCGGCCGCGGTCGCGCATGCTGCCCGCGATCCGCCCGGCCGCCGCGCCCGGGCCGATGAACACATCCGCGCGGCGCGGGCCGCGGATTGCCGTTCCGGTATCCTGCGCCACCATCAGGCGGTGGATCGGCCGCGCGCCGTCGGTCTCGATCCAGACGGGTGCGCCCAGCGGAACATGGGCGGGGTCGACGGCAAGGCTGCGGCCCGCGGTGATGGGGATTCCCATCGCCCCGATCGGTCCGCTGGACGCCGGCAGGTCGAGCTTGCGAAAGAAGATGTATGAGGGGTTGTGCTGCAACAGCTTGCGCCCCGCCTCGGGATGCGCGCGGACCCAGGCGCGGATGCGCTGCGCGGAGACCTTGGCGCGGGGAAGGATGCCGCGCCGGACCATCTCCATCCCGACCGATCTGTAGGGCCTGCCGTTGCGGGCGGCGAAACCCACGCGCAGGACCGAGCCGTCCGGCATGCGCAGCCGCCCCGATCCCTGCACCTGGAGAAAGAAGACATCCACCGGATCGGCCAGCCATGCAAGAGCCAGACCGCGGTGGCGCAGCAGGCCCCTGTTCTCGATCGTGGCGCGCGAATACCAGACGGTTCCGGGGCGCAGTTCCGGCGGCTTGCGATAGATCGGATAGCCGAAAACCGGCGTCTGCACCGGCGAGGCCTCAAGCTCCGGCTCGTAATAGCCGGTGAACAGCGTCCGGCCACCGCCCACCAGAACCGGACGGAAATGTTTCTCGAAGAAAGTCCTCGCGGCTGTGCGTCCGACCGCGGCGCCCGGCGCCTCGGAACAGACCCGCGCCCAGGCCGCACCTTCCATATGTGCACAGCCAGCCCGGAAAATCGTCAGCGCGGGCCGCATGTCGCTGCGCGACCAGCCGGCGAGATCCTCGAATTCAAGAGAGCGGCCCTGTGCCGGCGGCGCCTTGGCGGCCAGAGTCACCGCGACGGCGGCGGCCAGCGCCGTTGCCGGACGCCGCGCGGCCAAGATTTACGCCCCGGTCGCGATCAGCTGCCAGTTGGGATCATCCGACCCCATCTTGCGACCGAAGGTCCATACGTCGTGCTGACGACGGATATCGGTGGGGCTTCCCTCGACAAGGGCGCCCGTCGCGTCGCGGACGGCCACCGTCAACTCGCCGGTAAAGCGCACCGTCACCTCGGCCTCGTGCGTGCCGCCGTCGTAGATAGCATCGGCCAGGGACAGTTCGCGCAGTCCGATGAAGGTCGCCTCGACGTGCAGCCCCTTTTCCGCGCGCGCGGCCAGCCCCTCGCGGAAGCTTTCCAGCACATCGGGCGCCAGATAGGGCGCGATCTCGTCGATCTGCCCCTTCTGGAAGCCCATCAAGATCATCTCGTAGGCGCCCCGCGCGCCGCGCAGGAATTCCCCGACGCTGAAATCGGATTCGACCTTCTTCATCTCGGCCAGGGCGCGGGCGGCGGGCGTGCCTTCGGCCACATGATCGATGATGTCGTGATCGGGCCCGTTGACCGGCGCCGTGGCTTCGGCCCGCGGAACGATCTTGTCGGTTCCCTCCGGCGGCACCGGAATCGCGGGGCGTTCGAAACCGTCGCGCGTGCCAAGCACGGACCTCAACCGCAGGATCAGGAAGACCGCGACTGCGGCAAGGACGAGCAGCTGGATTATGGCAGACGACATCGAAACCTCGGTTGCAGGGTTGGTATCCATCACCCCGCTTACTTATGTAGGGGACGAATGGCCGCAAGTCCATGCGACCGAGCGACATAAGGAACCGCCAGCCATGTGGCTATTTGCCATCTTCGTGCTTCTGCCCCTGATAGAGATCTCGCTGTTCATCACCATCGGCGGCTGGCTCACACTGTGGCCGACGCTTGCCATCGTTCTGGGAACGGCGATGCTGGGCACCTGGCTTATCCGGCGGCAGGGCGCGATGACCATGCTGGAGCTGCGCCGCGCGCTTAGCGAGATGCGCGACCCCAGCCGCCCGCTGGCCGATGGCGCGATGATCCTGCTTGCCGGCGCGCTACTGGTCACGCCGGGGTTCCTGACCGATACGATCGGGCTGTTGCTGCTGGTGCCGGCGGTGCGGCACCGGGTCTTCGGCCTGCTGCGCCGGCATTTCCGGATCCGGACCGTCGTCGGCGGACGGGACTGGCCGGGGGAGGCGGAGCCTCCGCATCGCCGGGACGGCGACACGATCGACGGCGAATACGAAGAGGTCGACCGCACCCACCGGCACCGCGACGGTCCCTCGGGCTGGACCCGCCACTAGCCACGCCGGGCCGTCCTTTCCCACATTGAGACGCCGCGCGGCTCCTGCTAAGGAAGGCGCGACGCAAGCATTCCAGCGGGAGAAAGTCGATGGCCGAAAACGGCGCCGCCGAAGATGGCGAACAGCAGGTGCAACTGCAGATCCTGGCCCAGTATATCCGCGACATGTCCTTCGAGAACGTCGTCGCGCAGAAGGGGTTGCAGGAGGGCGAGGTGACCCCCGACATCCAGGTCCAGGTCAGCCTTGACGCGCGCGGCCGTCCGGTCGAGGACCAGTACGAGGTCATCACCAAGTTCCGGGTGGAATCCAAGAACCAGGCGACCGGCGACATGCTGTTCCTGCTGGAGCTTGACTACGGCGGGATCTTCCAGCTTGCCGGCGTTCCGGAAGATCAGCTGCATCCCTTCCTGCTGATCGAATGCCCGCGCCTGATGTTCCCCTTCATCCGCCGCATCGTATCGGATGTGACCCATGACGGCGGTTTCCCGCAGCTCAATCTCGACAACATCGACTTCGTGCAGCTCTACCGCCAGGAACTTGCCCGTCAGGCCGAGGGACAGACCCAACTGTCGTGAGGCGCGCCCGGTCTCTGCCCCCATTGGGGGGGCGGCGGCCGGTCAGTCCCGGCCGCCGGTGCGGCGCGACCAGATCGGCGCCGTGCCAAGATCGGCCAGAAAGGCTGCATGCGCTTCGGCTTCGGCCGCCGTCAGCCGGGGCGAAAGCGGTCGCGGACGGGGCGGCGGCCGCCATCCGTGAGCCGAGCCGCCATTGACGTTGCCTCGGCCCGCTTCGTCTTCGGCAAGCACGAGGTCCGGCTGTCGCCCGCCGATCAGCTCCAGATAGACCTCGGCCAGGATCTCGCTGTCGAGAAGCGCGCCATGTTTCTCGCGGGCGGAATTGTCGATGCCGAACCGGCGGCACAGCGCGTCGAGCGAGGCCGGCGACCCGGGAAATTTCTTTCGGGCGATCAGCAGGGTATCTAGCGCGCGATCATCGCCAAGCCGTGGATGTCCGGCCCAGCCCAGTTCCGCGTTGAGAAATTTCATGTCGAAGGCGGCGTTGTGGATCACCAGCCGCGCATCGCCGATGAAGTCGAGGAACGCCTGTGCGATGGCCGCGAACAGGGGCTTGTCGGACAGGAATTCATCGCCCAGCCCGTGCACCTCGAAGGCTTCCTTCGGCATGCTGCGCTGCGGATTGATGTATTGGTGATAGACGTTCCCCGTCGGCATGTGGTTGAGAAGTTCCACCGCGCCGATTTCTACGATGCGGTGACCTTCGGCCGGCTCGAATCCGGTGGTCTCGGTATCAAGGACGATTTCACGCATTGCGGCGGCTCCGAATGCTGGCAATGACTTCGCTGACGCCTGCGCGCGCGTGTTCGGGACTGTCGGTGGCGATCACCCAATCCGCCCGCGCCCGCTTCTCGGCATCGGGCATCTGCTTGGCAAGGATCGCTGCGAATTCGTCTTGCGTCATGGTCTTGCGCGCAAGGACGCGCCGGCGCTGTTCCCCGGCCGCGACGCTGACCACCGCGACAGCGTCAAGCCATGATTCGGCGCCGGTTTCGTATAGCAGCGGGATGTCGAACAAAAGGATGTCCGCGCCCTCGTGTGCCGTGATGAAGGCCGCACGATCTGCGGCCAGCAGGGGATGCACCGCCTGTTCTATCCGTGCAAGCGCACCCTTGTCTCGCGCGATCCAGCGCCGCAGGGCGTCGCGGTCTATCGCGCCGTCGCGCAACGCCGGCGGGTGCAGCGCGGCGACCGGACCGACCGCGTCGCCCCCCGCCGCATA
The DNA here is from genome assembly GCA_030147905.1 of Acidimangrovimonas sp. Next base: position 1,958 of record JASBUM010000227.1, on the reverse strand, counting down.
AAGGCGGTGCACCGCCGCATCCGCGTCCCAGACCGGCACCCCCGCCTCGGCGAAAAGGGCGGAGGTCGTCGTCTTGCCCATCCCGATCGAGCCGGTCAGACCCAGAAGAAACGGTTTCGTCATCCTTCCAACACGAAGCTTCGGGTCTCTTCGTCCACCTCGGGGCGCACACCGAACCAACGCTCAAAGCCCGGAACCGCCTGATGAAGCAACATGCCAAGCCCGTCGACGGTGGTGCATCCGCGCGCCGCTGCCGCCTCGAGAAAGGCGGTGCGCAGCGGGGTGTAGACCAGATCGTTGACCACCGCGCGCGGTGGAAGCGCGTCCAGCGGAACCTTGAATTCCGGCTTTCCCGCCATCCCCAGTGACGAGCTGTTCACGACGGTGGCGCAATCTTCCATCATTTCTCCGGCCTGAACCCAATCATGCACGACGATGCGCGCGCCGAAATCCGAACGCAGGGTCTCTGCGCGCAGCCTGGTGCGGTTGGCGATACGGATCTCGGGCACCCCAAGCTCGAGAAGCGCCGCGACCACCGCACGCGCCGCGCCGCCCGCGCCGATCACCGCCGCAGGACCGGCCGCCGGTTGCCAGCCGGGCGCGTTCTGACGAAGATTGGCGACGAACCCCGCCCCGTCGGTGTTGTCTGCGTGAACCCGGCCATCGGGGCGGAAGATGAGCGTGTTCGCCGCCCCGATCAGCGCGGCGCGATCGGTCACGATATCGGCGATCTTCAGCACCTGTTCCTTGTGGGGAATGGTGACATTGGCGCCGACGAACCCGGCCAGAGGCAGCGCCTTGATGACCTGGGCAAGGTTGACCTGAGCGATGTCGAGCGGAACGTAATGGCCCTTCAGTCCATAGCGCCGCAGCCAGTAGCTGTGCAGCCGCGGCGACTTGCTGTGTGCGATGGGCGAACCGATGACACCGGCAAGCGGCACCGGTTCGGGCTGTGCAGAGCCGGCGGTCATGACGCGATCAAGCCCCGCTTCGCCAGATAGCCCAGCAGCGGCAGCAGCGGCAGGCCCAGAACCGTGAAGTAATCCCCTTCGATGCGTTCGAACAGACGCACGCCCTCTTCCTCTAGCTTGTAGCCACCCACCGCATGGCGGATGCTGTCCCAGTTGCGTGCGACGTAATCCGAAAGGTAGCCGTCGGACAGCGCGCGCATCGTCATCTCCACGACGCCCACATGACGCCAGACCGGGCGACCGGCCTCGTAGAGAACCACGGCCGACAACAGGCGATGGCCGCGTCCCGACAACCGGCGCAGCTGGGCCAGGGCGACCTCGGGGCTGTCCGGCTTCGAGAGGATTTCCCTTTCGATTTCTAGCACCTGGTCGCAGCCCAGAACCAGAGCGGCCGGTTCCTTCTCGGCTATCTTGCGTGCTTTCATCTCGGCGAGCGTGTCCGCGATGTCACGCGGATGGGCGCCTTCGGGTTGCAATGCCGCCCTGATCGCATCCTCGTCGACGCGCGCCGGACGGACGCGCAGCACGATACCCGCGTTGCGCAGCAGTCGTGCCCGGATCTCGGAGGTCGAGGCGAGAACTAGCTCTGCCATGTGCATCTTCCTGTGGATGAAGTCGCCCGAAACAGGTGGATGGCGGGCGGATGTTTCGGCCATGACCATGGCTTGGCCGCGCGATCGCGATCTTGTCAAGCATCGGTGCGCCGGTTCTCCCGCCGTGGACAGCGGGTCGCACCGGCCTGTGGTCAACGCGACAATCCCGCCGCTTTCGGAAAAGATATCCACATGGCGAGATCGGTATATATTTTTATAATCACTTGAAATTAAACTGTTTTATTTTCATGGATCGGCTATTCTTGAAATTATCCAGAAAGTAATCCACTGACAGCCAGCTGTGGATGAGATGAGGAAAACCAGCCCAATCCACAGTATCCACAGCACATCATCATCATCATTTCCTTTCAGGATTCTTTCTATTAGTGATGTG
>JASBUM010000223.1 GCA_030147905.1 Acidimangrovimonas sp. | reverse complement strand
GCGCTGGCGCCGGTGCTGCTGGCGATCGTCTATTGCGATCTGCGGCACATGTGCGTGCCGAATGCCCTGTTTCTCAGCGCGGTTCTGGTCTTTGCCGGCTGCGCCTTCTCGATTCCGCCGCTGGAGATCGCGGTAAGGCTGGTGGTGGCTACCATGGTGCTGTCGCTCGGCTTCGTGGCCTATGGGTTCCGCCTGCTCAACGGGGGTGATCTGAAGCTGCTGACGGCATTGATGCTGTTCATTCCATCGGCCAGCCTCGCCGTCTTCGCCTATGTCTTCTGCAGCGCGATGGTGCTGGGGACGCTGGCGATCATGGTCCTGCGCGGCGCCCGGATCGGGGCCTATGGCGGCTGGCAATCGCTCCGTCGCTACAACGGCCTGCCGATCGCGGTCCCGATCTCGCTGGCCGGCATCGCCCATCCTCTGGTGCTGATCGCGATGCAATAGCGCGCCCGGCCGCGGCAGCCCGAGAAGCGGGGCCGGCGCGGGCTGTGTCCCCCGGCGCGGCTGTGTCGACGGGACGGGCTACACGCGTGATCCAAAGGGGAGACATCCAGTCGGGGGCATCCCAAGGGGCAAGGCGTCCGGCCCCGGGCGTCGCCTTCGTGTGGTGTGCCTTCGTGAGGTGTCATGACCTGGGGGGCGCGGTTGCGTCTGCTTCAAAAGCGCGCCGGTCTCAGAACCGTCCTCGCCTCAGTCCCCCCCCTCAATCCCCCCTCGCCTCAGAACCGCACCCGCCGCAGAGATCCGCCCGCGTCGGATCCATGCCGGCGTCAGAACCGCACCGAGAACCCGGCCGCGGCGCTGACCGCGTGGACGCCGGGCGCATTGCCCGCGTTCATGTCATAGCTCAGCCCCAGACGCAGCGCGGCCCGCGTGGCACCCCGCCCCAGAAGCGGCAGCGCGTAATCGACGCCGACATCGGTTTCGCGCCGCTCGGGCGCGAGGCCGATATCGGCCGTCTGGAATTGCGGCTGTCCCGCCGAATATGAGGTGGGCAGGGCCATCTGCGCCGAACCGGAGGTGATGGCGACGGGCCTGCGCACGAAGAGGGTCAGGACATCGCCCCGGGTGAAGGCGCCGGCACGGTCGAGCGCGAGGCTCATGCGGTTGTAGGACAGCGGCGAGAACCCCGCGATCATGCCGGCGCCATTGCCGCTGGCGGTGCCGAATTCGGCGCTCGCACGCAGCGCGAGGCCGGGCGCGAGCGGCCGGGCATAGCCGATGTCGATCGCCTGGGTCGAGGAATGGATCGCCTGTTCGAAACCCGGTGCGGTCACGCCCAGGACCGATCCGCGCGCGCCGAAGGCCCTTACGCCCAGGCTCAGCGCGCCGCGTCCCACCGCGAAGCTCTGGCTTGCGGCAAAGCCCGAGGTCCGATCGGGCGAGCCGATCAGCGACAGCGCGAAGCCGTCGTTCTCGTAGACCGTCCGCCGGCCTTGCCCCATCAGGAAGGCCGCGCCGGGATCGGCCATGATCCCGCTGTGATCGAGCACGCCGCCCGCCGCACCGGTCGCCACCGCGCGTGCAAACGAAAGCACCCGGTCGGGCCGGCCGATCCGGGCCAGACGAAAGCCGTTGAGATCGGGCGCGCCGCCCGCCGCCGCGATCCCCGAGGCCGAACCCAGGAAGCTGCCGCCCATCTGGTCTAGGGCGAGGACCCGATAGGCGCCAAGCGCATGGGCCGCGGCGCGCCCGCTGGCGAAGCCGCCGGCGATTGCCGCATGTCCCAGCGGCATCGCGCCGCCGTTCGACATCGGCACCGCCGTGGCCCCGATCGGCAGGAGCGCCTGCTGAAGATCGAGAAAGCCCATGCCGAATTCGGAATTGTAGCCGTGAGTGATCCCGGCCGCGAAGGTCGCCGTGCCGGTATGGCTGTAGAAGCTGTTGTCGGCGGTGACCAGAAGGCGGTTGCGCAACTGCTGGGCGGTAAGGTCGGGGAAGGCCTCGGCCAGAAGCGCCATCGCGCCGGCCACCTGCGGCGCCGCGAAGGAGGCGCCCGAGCCGATCAGATAACCGTTGGTGGTGGTCGAATCCGCCACCACCGTCTGGCCGTTTGCCGCCAGGCAATAGCGCGCGGCCTCGGCACAGGGGGCGGAAATGCGATCGGCGCTGGTGATCTGGCCGTTGCTCCAGTGCGGTATGGCGTTGATTACCGCAAGCCAGTGCGCCTGGAGGTCGTTGAAGGCGCTGGGCAGGCCGGCCATCGCATCGATCGAGGTCGCCGAATAGTCGTTCTGCGCGGCGAAGATCACAACGCCGGTATTGACGTAGCTGCGGACGTCCGCGAGATAGGTGGCCGGCGCCCCGGACGAGAAGGCGGCCTTGAGATCGGTATTGGCCACCGTCGCGCCCTGGATGCCCCAGGAATTGTTCATCGCCACGACGCCGAGGTTCTGCGCGTCGAGCATGTAGCGGCCGAGCGTGTTCCAGTCGATGGGCTTGTTGTAGTCCAGATAGCCGGCGAACAGATTGGCCTTGGGCGCAAAGCCGATCATGCGGCCGTCCGTCCCGTTGCCGACCGCGACCGACGCCACCGCCGTGCCGTGGAAATCACCCGATCCCGGGGTGCCGTCCAGGGTGATCGTCTTGCCGCCGAATTGCAGGTGGTGGTAGTTGACCGCACTGTCGATGATGCCCACGGTCTGGCCGGTGCCCGTCAACCCGGTCGACAGCGCATATTCCAGACGCGCATCGGTCAGCGCGTTGGAGGTGACCTGCTGGCCGCTGCTGTATTTGGGATTGTTCGGGTCCTTGAGCGTGTAGGTGACGGTCTCGTTCTGGAAGGCCTGGCTCATCCGCACGGCCAGGACCTTGGCCTTGTCGTAGGCTTGGACGAAATAGCGGTTCCAGGGATAGGGGTAGGAGCCGGTGGTGCCGCCGCCCGATATCGGCGTGCCGGGCACCCCCGCCTGGACCTGGGTCGGGCCGCCGTTGGCGCTTGGGCTGCCGCTCGAGGAGCCGCCGCCGCAGGCCGAAAGCGCGAGGATCAGCACGCCGGCCGACAGGGGCACGAGGCGTCGCAGGCCGGGATGGGGCAGGCCGGGACGGGGCAGGCCGGGGCGGGGCGCGGCTTGGGCGGACCCGCCGGCGGTCGCCGGACGCGGGGCGCGGCCCCGGTTGCAGTTGGCCGGATCGATACCCGCGCCCGGAATGCCCGGGCCGGGCCGCGGGCGGGGCGGAAGGCTGCCGCTCGAAATCGTCACTGTCCCATCCCCTGCCGGTTGTCGGTGCGAACCTGTCCGCCCCGACCTGGTTTGTCCGGAGGCAACCGGATCCCGGGGGACTTGTGCCGTCCCTTCGCAGGATCGCATTTCAATTGCGGAATGAATGATGCCGCAGCTGGGGGCCGCGATCAACTGGTTTCGAACACGCAAGACGCGAGCGGTTTCGCCCGCAGCCGAGGCGCCCATTTTTCGGGGCCGGACGCCGGGGGCGGGATAGATCGGTGCCGAGGGCCGTGGCGGCCGGTGGACATGGGCGCGGGGGCGGGCGCCGCGCGGACCTATTCCGGCCGGTGGCTCGCCGGCGCCGATCGCGGGGCTGTGCGGTTGATCGCGGTTACAGCAGCCCGCGTCCGGCGAGGTTTCGCATCAATGCGCCGGTGCCGAAGCGCCATTCCGGCGCCTCTGTCGATAGCGTCACCCGGTTGACGAGACTGCCGAGGCCGGGCGCGGTGATGGTGACCAGATCGCCACGGTGATGGGTGAAACCCTCGCCCGGGCGGTCGCGATCCTCGATCGGGGCGAAGGCGGTGCCCAGATACAGCATGAAGCCGTCGGGATATTGATGATGGCGGCCGATGGTCTGGGCCACCAGATCGGCGGGGTCGCGGCTCATCTCCGCCATGGCCGAGCGCCCCTGGAGCACGAATCCGTCCTCTCCCTCGACCCGTAGCGCCAGTTCGAGCGCCCCGAGATCGCGCAGCGCGAAGCCCGCATCGAACAGGCGCACGAAGGGCCCCAGCGCCGCCGAGGCGTTGTTGTCCTTGGCCTTGCTCAGCAGCAGCGCCGAGCGGCCCTCGAAGTCGCGCAGGTTGACATCGTTGCCCAGTGTCGCGCCGCGGATCTCGCCGCGGGCGTTGACGGCCAGCACGATCTCGGGCTCGGGGTTGTTCCAGCGCGAGCCGGGATGCAGCCCGATCGCCGCACCCCAGCCGACTGCCGCCATCGGCTGTGTCTTGGTGAAGACCTCGGCGTCGGGGCCGATGCCGACCTCCAGATACTGGCTCCACAGGCCCTCGGCCTGAAGCAGCGCCTTGACCTCCGCGGCCCGTGCCGATCCCGGTTTGAGGTTGCGCAGGTTGTCGCCCACGATGCCGGCGACGCGCGCGCGCACCGCCTCGGCGCGCGCCGGGTCCCCGGCCGCGCGCTCCTCGATGATGCGTTCGATCATCGAGCGGGCGAAGGTCACGCCGGCGGCCTTCAGCGCCTGAAGATCGGCGGGTGCCAGCAGGTGGTCGGCCTGTGTCGCGTCGTCCTCGCGGCCAAGGCTGGCGGCTGCGAATTCGTCGAGCGAGCCGAGCGTCTCGCCCCGGTTCTCGGACAGGTAGCCGGCCGGATCGGGCAGGTCGAGAAGCGCGCTCAACGTCGGCGCGGCGCGGCTGGTCACGTCATGCAGGCGACCGGCGCGCAGGCATACCACGGCGGGTCCAAGGCCCGCGCGCCATACACGTCCGACATAGAGCCCTTCGGGGTCCAGCTCGATCATTACGCGTCTCCTCCCTGCGGGTCCCGCCCATCACACCGATCGGTCCCGGGTAGGGGGCCGGGGCGGCCGCGCAATCTAGGGCGTTCGGCGGCCCGGCTGTCAAGCGGGTGCGATCGGGGAGGTCTTCCGCGCCTTGCGGTGCGCGAGACAGACTTGCGGGTCGCCAGACAGGAAGAGAGGAGCGAGGCGGAAAGGGCACGTCACGCTGCGCGTAGCAGGGGGCGGGCGCCGCCGGTTGCCGTGCTTGTCCGTGTGCCGCTGCGCGGTGGCCGGTGCGTGCGCACCGG
>JASBUM010000206.1 GCA_030147905.1 Acidimangrovimonas sp. | reverse complement strand
TTCCGATCACGTCTGTTCGTCCTGCCGCTTGTCCGGGACATATCCTGCCCGGCGTTCAAGTTCCCGGTGCCGTTTAGACACCTGCCAACCGGCCTGTGCAAGGACCGCCGCGAGTTTTTCCGCCACCGCCACCGAACGATGCTGGCCGCCGGTACAGCCGAAGGCGATCGCCCAGTGAGACTTGCCCTCGTCAAGCTGCGCCGGCAGCATGAACCGGACCAGATCGCACAGGCGTGTGAAATATTCCTCGAATCGCGGGTCGCCCTCGACATGCGCGGCCACGGCCGGATCGCGCCCGTCATGCGAACGCAACGCAGCCACCCAGTGCGGATTTCGCAAGAAGCGCGTATCGAAGACCATGTCCATTCCCTGTGGAATTCCGCGCTTGTAGGAAAAGGAATGCAACGAGACCAAAAGCCGCGCCCCCCCTGCCGCACCGCCGAACCAGCGGGCCATTTCGGCACGCAGGTCGTGCGGGCTCATCTCGGTGGTGTCTATCAGCACGTCGGCGCGTGCCCGTATGGCGCCCAGAAGATCGACCTCGCGCGCGATGCCCGCGATCGGCGGCTCCGCCGGTGCCAGCGGATGGCGTCTCCGGGTCTCGCCGTAGCGGCGCACGAGAACCTCGGGCTGGCAGTGCAGATACAGAACCTCGGGCGCGACATGGGACGACCGCGTCAGCGCCCCTATCGTCTCACCCAGCGCCCCGACCGAGAAGTCGCGATTGCGCACGTCGATGCCCAGCGCCACCGGCCGCGCCAGCGGCGCGCCCTCGAACAGCCGCGGAATGAACGACAGCGGAATGTTGTCGATCACCTCGAAACCGAGATCTTCCAGGCTCTGGATAGCCGTCGACCGCCCGGCGCCCGAGGGGCCGGTGACCAGAACCACGCGCTGATCCGGTTCAGACGGCGCCATGCTGCATCCCGTTCATGCGCTCCGCCCCGCCTTCATATATTGGGCGATCGCGGCAGGAAAATGGCGTGCCCGGGAACCGTGAACGAGCGGCAGCCGACATCCCAGCAATGTGATGAACCGCTGCGGCGGGAGGCGCTCGCTTTCCTCGCGGTCGAGATCGACGACCAGACCCACCGGCGCCTCGGCCAATACCTCCGCGGCAAGCAGCCCGACGCCGCGCGCCTCGATCGTGCCGGTGGTGGCCGCCGGCGCCCGGGCCATCAGTGCGCCGTCGCGGACCCGCAGTTCGGTGTAATCGTCCGCCACGAGGCGCGCGCCCAGCGCCATCAGCCACAGCGCCAGCGCCGACTTGCCCCGCCCCGACGCCCCGGTGATGAGCACGGCCCGCCCCGCCATCGCCACGCAGGATGCGTGGATCGGCCCCTCGATCTCGGCCGGCGTCTCGATGGCCGGCTTGGTCATTGCCGGTCGCGCCGGCTCGCGCGGCGGACATGTTTCACACCGGAAGCCCCACGACGAAACGCGCCCCCAGCGGGTCCGACGTGATGTCGGCATCGGTGGGGCGAATGTTTTCGGCCCAGATGACGCCGCCATGGGCCTCGACGATCTGCTTCGAGATCGCCAGGCCGAGGCCAGAGTGGTCGCCGAACTGTCCCGGGGGCCTTTCGGAATAGAAGCGCTTGAAGACCTTGGTCAAGGCCTCTTCCGGAATGCCGGGGCCGGTGTCCTCGACGACGACCAGCACGCGGTTCTCGCGCTTGCGCGCCCAGACCCGGACCGCGTCGCCCTCCTCGCAAAAGGAGACGGCGTTGCCGATCAGGTTCACGAAGACCTGTGCCAGACGCCCCTCGAGCCCGACGATGACGATTGGGTCCGATGGCAGATCCGAGATGAAATCGACCTTCTTCGCCTTGGCCTCGCGGCCCAGATGTTCGACCAGATTGGTCAGCAGGCGGGTCAGGTTGAACGGCTCCTCCTGTTCCTTCACCAGTTCACTGTCGAGACGCGAGGCGTTCGAGATGTCGCTGACCAGCCGGTCGAGGCGGCGCACGTCGTGATCGATCACCGAAAGAAGCTTCTCGCGCTGGTCGTCACGCTTGGTCAGCCGCATCGAAGCGGCGGCCGAACGCAGGCTGGCCAGGGGGTTCTTGATCTCATGCGCGACATCGGCCGCGAACTGCTCATTCGCGTCGATCCGGTCGTAGAGGGCGGCCACCATGCCCCGCATGGCGACGGAAAGCCGGCCGATCTCGTCGGGGCGCGCCGACAGATCGGGAATGCGCACGCGGCTCGGGCTCATCTTGCGGGCATTGCGATCGCGGCCAAGCTCCGCCGCCGCGGCCAGATCCGACAACGGATTGGCGATGGTGGAGGCGAGAACCAGGCTAAGCCCGACCGAGACAAGGATCGCGATGACGAACATCTGCAGGACCTGTTCGCGTTCGTTGCTCACGAGCTGGTCGATTTCGCCCGCGGCGCTGGCCAGTCCGACGGCGCCCACCACATGGCCCTGCGCGCGGATCGGCGTGACCACCGTGAAGATCGCCCGCCCCGCGGCGTCCGAGGCGGTGCGCACCCGCGTCGCGCCATCAAGCGCGGCCGGCACCAGCCCCAAAAGCATCTGCTCCGATGTCGGCCCCGCCGCCGGCGGCTGGCGCGGGGCCAGCACATCGGCGATCGTCGTCCAGATCCCGTTGAGGAAATCGGTGATGATCGGCGCCTTGCCCTGACTGCCAATTCCCGCAACGGGCGGCCGTGGCTGGCCGGTGGCGGCAGCCAGGCGCCGACCGCCGGCATCGAAGACATAGACCTTGCTGCCGGGCGAAAGGCTGATACCGCCGAGCGCGTCCTTCAGCCCCGCGTCCATCGCCTGCGGGGCCGTCCCCTTCGCAGCCGCGCCCCCCGCCGAGCCCCCCGCCACGCCCGGTGCCGCTGCGCGCGCCTCGATCACGTTGGCGATAAGCTGGCTTTCGGCGATCAGCCCGCGTTCATGCTGGATGACGAGACTGTCGCGAAACGGGTTGAGGTAGAGAACCCCGGCGACCAGCAGGATCAGCCCGATCAGGTTGAACGTGATGATCTTGCGCGCAAGCGGCGAATGGTTGAGCACGCGAAACCGTCCCCGGCGGCGGCGCGTCGCGGTCTCGGCCTCGATCGTTCCCTGCGGCGCAACCCAATCCTCCCCCAACAAAACATCTGCGTTCTGCCTGGGCCTGGTCGTCTCTTCTGGGTCGAATCGCGGCGCAGCGGTCATTCTTCGTTGTATCTGTAGCCGATGCCGTAAAGCGTTTCGATTGCCGAGAATTCCGGATCAACCGCCCGCATCTTCTTGCGCAGGCGCTTGATGTGGCTGTCGATCGTGCGGTCGTCCACGTAGACCTGGTCATCATAGGCGATGTCCATCAACTGGTCACGGCTCTTGACGAAGCCGGGCCGCTGGGCAAGCGCCTGCAGCAGAAGGAACTCGGTCACTGTCAGCGACACCTCGTTGTCCTTCCACACCACCGAATGGCGCAGCGGATCCATCCGAAGGCAGCCCCGCTCCATCACCTTGCTTTCCTCGGTGGTCGCGACCTCGCCGCTGGCGATCGCCTCCTGCCGGCGCAGGAGGGCGCGGATCCGCTCGACCAGAAGCCGCTGCGAGAAGGGTTTCTTGACGTAATCGTCGGCACCCATGCGCAGGCCGAGCACCTCGTCGATCTCGTCGTCCTTCGAGGTCAGGAAGATCACCGGCAACGAGCTTTTCTGCCGCAGACGCTGCAGCAGGTCCATCCCGTCCATGCGCGGCATCTTGATGTCGAGCACCGCCATGTCCGGCATGCGCTTGTTGAACGCGTCAAGCGCGCTCTGGCCGTCGTTGTAGGTTTCCACCTCGAAACCCTCGGCCTCGAGCGTCATCGACACCGACGTCAGAATGTTCCTGTCATCGTCTACGAGTGCAATTCTTGACATGTGTTTTTCCTATCACTGCTCTCGTCGCCCGTTTTTCGCCACATTCTCTGGCTTTCGCCATGGGGAATCAACCGATAACTGCGAATCGGCCGGTGCGGGGCGAGACGGGGCGGCGGAAAAATCACATTATCTGGCGAAATTGTCGCACCCGCCCGACGTGATTGCGCTAACCGCCGCTTGGTTGCGCTAACCGCGGCGCGGGTGGCTGTTCCACGTCGCTTCGACCATGCTATAGCCGGACAGGGACTTGTCCCTTTCTTGCGCCGAATTGGCCCTCGGCGCCATTATCGACCACCGCCGCGGGACGGCATCAGGAGCTTGCAGATGACTCATGGACATGTGAACCCAGCCCATCGCCTTGATCAGCAGGGGATTTCCGGGCTGGGCAAGGTCTATTACAACCTTCTCGAACCGGCGCTGGTCGAGACGGCCGTCTGCCGCGGCGAGGGCACTCTGGGTCGTGGCGGCACCCTGCTGGTCGAAACCGGAAGCCATACGGGTCGTTCGCCGAAGGACAAGTTCGTGGTCCGCACCCCGGCGGTCGAGGAGGCGATCTGGTGGGAAAACAACCCGCCAATGACGACCGATGCCTTTGACCGGCTGCACGAAGACATGTTGGCGCACATGCGCGGGCGCGACTATTTCGTGCAGGATCTCTTCGCCGGGGCCGACCCCGCGCATCGCCTCGACGTCCGGGTCGTCACCGAACTGGCCTGGCACGGGCTCTTCATCCGCCACCTGCTGCGCCGCCCCTCTCGCGAGGAGCTGGATGATTTCGTGCCCGAGTTCACCATCATCAACTGCCCCAGCTTCAAGGCCGATCCCGCGCGCCATGGCTGCCGCAGCGAAACCGTGATCGCGCTGAACTTCGACAAGCGGCTGATCCTGATCGCCAATACCGCCTATGCCGGCGAGAACAAGAAATCCGTCTTCACCCTGCTCAACTACCTGTTGCCGGAAAAGGGCGTGATGGCGATGCATTGCTCGGCCAACCACGCCCACGGAGACCCCGGCGACGCGGCGATCTTCTTCGGCCTGTCGGGCACCGGAAAGACCACGCTTTCGGCCGATCCCGGGCGTGTTCTCGTCGGCGACGATGAACACGGCTGGTCGGATGACGGCATCTTCAATTTCGAGGGCGGCTGCTATGCCAAGACCATCAACCTGTCGCCCGAGGCCGAGCCCGAGATCTTCGCCACGACGCGCAAGTTCGCCACGGTGGTCGAAAACATGGTCTTCGATCCCTACAGCAAGGAGATCGACTTCGCCGATGACCGGCTGACGGCGAATGCGCGCTGCGCCTATCCGATGGACTACATCTCCAACGCCTCGGAAACGGCGCTTGCGGGGCATCCGCGCAACGTGGTGATGCTGACCTGTGATGCCTTTGGCGTACTGCCGCCCATCGCCCGGCTCAGCCCGGCGCAGGCGATGTATCACTTCCTGTCGGGCTTCACCTCGAAGGTGGCCGGGACCGAACAGGGCGTGACCGAACCGCAGCCCACCTTCTCGACCTGTTTCGGCGCGCCCTTCATGCCGCGCCGGCCCGAAGTCTACGGCCGGCTCCTGCAGCAGAAGATCGCCCGCCACGGCGCCTCCTGCTGGCTGGTGAACACGGGCTGGACCGGCGGCGCCTTCGGCACCGGGCGGCGCATGCCGATCAAGGCGACGCGGGCGTTGCTGACCGCGGCGCTCGACGGCTCGCTTGGCGCGGTGCAATATCGCCGCGATCCGAATTTCGGCTTCGAGGT
>JASBUM010000190.1 GCA_030147905.1 Acidimangrovimonas sp. | reverse complement strand
CTGCCGTCTGACGCCGATACTTCGACCCATGTGACGCGAACGATCCGGCTGAACATCCCGCTGCTGAGTTCGGCGATGGACACGGTGACCGAATCGCGGATGGCGATCGCAATGGCCCAGGCCGGCGGCATGGGCGTGATCCATCGCAACCTCGGCGTCGAGGAGCAGGCCCAGGAAGTGCGACGCGTCAAGCGCTTCGAATCCGGCATCGTCTTCAACCCGATCACGCTCCGGCCCGACCAGACGCTGGCCGATGCCAAGGCGCTTCAGGCACGCTACAACGTCACCGGTTTTCCGGTGGTCGACGGGTCTGGCCGGCTGGTCGGGATCGTCACCAACCGCGACATGCGTTTCGCCAGCGCCGACGGCACGCCGGTGCGGATGATGATGACCGCCGAGAACCTCGCGGTCCTGCGCGAGCCGGCCGATCTCGACGAGGCGCGCAATCTGATGAAGGCGCGCCGGATCGAGAAGATCCTTGTCACCGACGCGCAGGGCAGGCTGACCGGTTTGCTCACGCTCAAGGACAGCGAGATGGCGGTGCTCAATCCGCAGGCGTGCAAGGACGACCTCGGCCGGTTGCGGGTCGCTGCCGCCTCGACCGTGGGTGATGCCGGCTTCGAACGCAGCCAGGCCTTGATCGACGCGGGTGCCGACATGGTGGTGATCGATACCGCTCATGGCCATTCCGAGGGCGTCGCGCGGGCGGTGGAGCGGATCAAGGCGCTGTCGAATTCGGTGCAGGTGGTGGCGGGCAACGTGGCCACGGCCGAGGCCACGCGGGCGCTGATCGATGCGGGCGCCGATGCGGTCAAGGTCGGGATCGGACCGGGTTCGATCTGCACCACGCGGATCGTGGCGGGTGTGGGCGTGCCGCAGCTGACCGCGATCATGGATGCGGCCTCGGCCGCGGGCAACGTGCCGGTGATCGCCGACGGCGGGATCAAGTTCTCGGGCGATTTTGCCAAGGCGATTGCTGCGGGCGCCTCTTGCGCCATGGTCGGATCGGCCATCGCGGGCACGGATGAAAGCCCGGGCGAGGTGATCCTCTATCAGGGCCGTTCGTTCAAGTCCTACCGAGGCATGGGGTCGCTTGGGGCGATGGCCCGCGGCTCGGCGGACCGCTATTTCCAGAAGGACGCGGCGTCGGACAAGCTGGTGCCCGAGGGGATCGAGGGGCAGGTGCCCTACAAGGGCTCGGCCGCGGCGGTGGTGCATCAGCTGGTGGGCGGGCTGCGCGCGGCGATGGGCTATACCGGTTGCGCCACCGTGCCCGAGATGCGGCGCAATTGCCGTTTCGTGCGGATCACCAACGCGGGGCTGAGCGAAAGCCACGTCCACGACGTCCAGATCACACGCGAGAGCCCGAACTACCGGATCGGCTGAGGCGCGGGAATTTTCGGGGGCAGGGGCGGGGCAGGGCGTTGGCAGGGCGCTGCGTACCGGCCCCGGCCATCGGCGCGGGTGGCCGGTTCGGGACGCCTCCGGCGGGGCGGTATTTGGCCCGGAAGAAGGCCGCGGATGCGCCAGCGGGGCCGCGGGCGCGTTCGGGCGTGGGCGGAGCATGCAGACGGCGTCGGTGACGCTTCGCGCAGGCATTCAGCGCCCGTGTGCGGGGCCGGACGGAGCAGACGCGTTTGTGCCGCAACTCGGGCCGCGCACGCATCGTCGCGGGCGCCTCCGTCAGTGTGGCGCAAAAGGAAGCCGGGCCGATGGCGCGGGGGATCATGACTGCGCCATGACCGCGCGCGCCGCCCAGTTGGCATCACGACGGATCGCGGTGGAGCGGATCGGCCCGCCCCGTGTCAGCCGGCAATCGCCTGGATCGCGCGCGAGTCGCGTGAACGGGGCGGCGCGATGCGCGGGCGGGCGCGCAGCCGGGTCCGGGATGCGGGATCAGCGGCCGCTGCTGCGGGCGTTCTGGGCGCCGGTGACGGTGACGCGGCGCAGGGCTGCGAGCGTGAAGCGGTCGACCCTGTAGGCTGCCGTTATCATGCGCGAGGGGGGCGTCGAGACGCCGG
>JASBUM010000189.1 GCA_030147905.1 Acidimangrovimonas sp. | reverse complement strand
AACTGCTTCGTCGTGCCGCCGATGAAATTCGCCACCGAAAGCTGCCGCACGATGGAGGCCTGCGTGCAGGCGGGGATGCCGGTGCTGCTGCTCTCGGCCGGGCAGGCGGGTGCGACCGCGCCCGCGCCGCTGGCGGCGGCGATCGTGCAGGCGGTGGCCGAATGGCTTGCCGGCGTCGTCTATGTCAACGCCATGGCGCCGGGTCACCCGGCGATCTTCGGCACCTGGCCCTTCGTCAGCGACCTGCGCACCGGCGCCATGTCGGGTGGATCGGCCGAACAGGCTTTGCTGAGCGCCGGCTGCGCGCAGATGCATCAGTTCTACGGGCTGCCCGGCGGCGCCGCCTCGGGGATCTCAGACAGCAAGCTTCCCGACATGCAGGCGGGGTGGGAGCAGGGGATGACCAACCTGCTTGCCGGTCTCGCCGGGCTCAACCTTTGCTACGAGTCGGTCGGCATGCACGGCTCGCTTCTGGGTTTCTGTCCCGAGAGCATGATCCTCGGCGACGATGTGCTGGGCCAGTGCCTGCGGTGCGTGCGCGGCATCGAGGTCGGCGAGGACAGCGTCTCGCTCGAGACCATGCGCGCGGTCTGTCTCGAGGGGCCGGGCCATTACCTTGGCCACGGCCAGACGCTCGCGTTGATGGAGACCGAATATCTCTACCCGCGGCTGGCCAACCGGATGAGCCCGCTGCAATGGGACGAGGCCGGGCGGCCCGATCTGGTCTTGCGTGCCCGCGCGCGCAAGGAAGAGATCCTTGGCCGGGCTGGCAACCTGATCGCGCCCGAGGCCGATCAGGCGATCCGCGCCGCCCATGCGATCCACCTGCCGCGCTGAACGAAGGGATCCGCGATGACTGAACCATCCGCCGCCGCGGCGCCGAGGCGACGCTGCGCCTTCATCGGGCTGGGGGAGCTTGGCGCGCATCTCGCCACGAGCCTCCTTTCGGCCGGTTTCCCGCTGTGGGTGCATGACCGGGACCGCGCCCGCGCCGACGATCTGGTGGCGCGCGGGGCGCAATGGTCTGACAGCCCGGCGCAGGCCGCCCGGCAGGCCGAGAGCGTCTTCACCTGCCTGCCCTCGCCGGCCGCCTCCGAGGCGGTGCTGCGCGCGATGCTGGAGCGGATGCGGCCGGGCAGCTGCTGGGTCGAGATGTCGACGCTTGGCCGCGACGACATCCTGCGGCTCGCACGTCTTGCGGCCGAACATGGCGTCGCCACGCTGGAGGCGCCGGTGACGGGCGGCGTGCATCTGGCCGGGCGCGGACAGATCACCGTGCTGGCCGGCGGCGAGACGGCCGATTTCGAGACCCATCGCGCGGCCCTCGCCGCCATGGGCGGGACGCTCTTTCACATGGGGCCGCTGGGCTCGGCGTCGGTCATCAAGGTGATTACCAACATGCTGGCCTTCATCCATCTGATCGCCGACGGCGAGGCGTTGATGCTGGCGCGGCGCGCGGGGCTGGATCTGGGGCAGGCGTGGCGGGCGATCGCGGCCTCGTCGGGTAACAGCTTCGTCCACGAGACCGAGGGGCAGCTGATCCTCAACGGCAGCTACGATATCGGCTTCACCATGGATCTGGCGCTGAAGGATCTGGGCTTCGCGATGGAGTTCGGCCGTGCGCACGGGGTGCCGCTGGATCTGGCCGCAGTGGCCGCGCAGACCTTCGTGCGAGGGCGCGCGGCCTATGGCGGACAGGCACAATCCACCCGCATCGTGGCCCTGCTGGAGGATCTTCTGGACACCGACCTGCGGGCCGGGGGTTTTCCCGACCGGCTGACGTGAAAGCCGACCCGATGGCGCCCCGATGGCGCCCCGGTGCGCGCAGGGGCGGCGTGCGCGACGCATGGCGCGCGATGCCGCCACGGGTCTCGCCGCCCTACCGCATGCCGTCCTGCCGCATGTCGTCCTGCCGCATGCCGGGGCATGATCGCGCCTCGGCGGCCGACCGGCGCCCCCGGTACGGTCTGTTCCCGCATGGCCTGTTCCCGATCGCGAGGGGGGCGCCGGGTCATGGTTCGACGATTGCCGTCCGACCGGTCCGCCCGAACCCTTGCCCGGGCGCTCACCGCTAGCTGCGCGAGATCGCCTGCAGCCGTGCGGGATCGGGCATCGCCGTCGGCTCGCCCTGAGCAGGGTCCAGCCACCACGGCGCATTTCCATGGGCCTCGGCGGTGGCAAGCAGCGGGGTGATGTCGAAGGTCGCCGCATAGGCGATGACCTCGGCCTCGGCATAGACGTCGATCCACCAGTGCAGCTTCTCGGCCGCAAGACGGCTGGCCAGACCCGTATCCGCCACGTCTCCGGCCGGCTCGATCGCGAAGGGGATTCCGCGCACGCTGTCGATGCGCAGGTGGGGCACGTGGCACAGCCCCTTGAACAGCGTGGTGGCAATGGTGCGTCCCTGCACATCCTCGCATCTGAGCCGGATCGTATAGCGGGCAACGGCGGGGACGCGGCGTTCGCTGCGGATCACGCCGCGCAGCGGAAGGCCGGCG
>JASBUM010000187.1 GCA_030147905.1 Acidimangrovimonas sp. | reverse complement strand
GGGGTGCACGCGTCATCGCCTGGGGGCGGCGGTTCCTGGACTCGGTGGCGCCGCTGGCGGCCGGCAGCCACGCCGATGCCGAGTGCTACCGCATCGAGGATGGCGCGCTGATCCCGCGGCTTGCCGATCCGGCGCGGTTCGCCGGTTTTCGCGGCGCGCCGGAGGCGCCCGAGGCGGTGGTCCTGGTCAACAACGGGCTGCATGTCATTGTCGAGTTCGACGCCGGCCATGCGATCGGCGCCGCCGACCGCGCCCATATCGCCGATATCCGTGTCGAGGCGGCAATCTCGACGATCATGGATTGCGAGGATTCGGTGGCCTGCGTCGATGCCGAAGACAAGGTTGCGGCCTATGCCAACTGGCTTGGCCTGATGAAGGGCGACCTGTCTGAAAGCTTCGACAAGGGCGGCAGGACGGTGACCCGCGCGCTCAACCCCGATCTGGATTTCACCGCCCCCGACGGCGGGACGCTCACGCTCAAGGGCCGGTCGCTGATGCTGGTGCGCAACGTGGGCCATCTGATGACCAATCCCGCGATTGTCGACCGCGACGGCGCCGAGGTTTTCGAGGGGCTGATGGATGCGATGGTGACAGTGCTGATCGCCATGCACGACCTGCAAAAGCGCGATGGGCTGCGCAACGCGCTGCACGGCTCGGTCTATGTCGTCAAGCCCAAGATGCATGGCCCCGAGGAAGTGGCCTTCGCCGACGAGATCTTCACCCGCGTGGAAGCCGTGCTCGGCCTGCCGCGCGACACGGTCAAGCTCGGCATCATGGACGAGGAGCGGCGCACCTCGGTCAATCTCAAGGAATGTATCCGCGCGGCGAAATCGCGGGTCGCCTTCATCAACACCGGCTTCCTCGACCGCACCGGCGACGAGATCCATACCGCGATGGAAGCCGGGCCGATGATCCGCAAGGGTGAGATGAAGCATAGCGACTGGATCGCGGCCTACGAGGATCGCAATGTCGATATCGGCCTGGCCTGCGGCTTGTCGGGGCGGGCGCAGATCGGCAAGGGCATGTGGGCTATGCCCGACCGGATGGCGGACATGCTGGCGGCCAAGATCACCCATCCGCAGGCTGGTGCCAATTGCGCCTGGGTGCCCTCGCCGACGGCTGCGGTGCTGCACGCCACCCATTACCACCAGGTCGATGTCTTCGCCCGCCAGGCCGAGATCGCCGCGGCCCGGCGGCCCGCCCGCCTGCGCGCGCTGCTGACGGTGCCGCTGGCCGAGGGCGTCAACTGGAGTGACGAGGAGATCACCGCCGAGATCGAGAACAACGCCCAGGGCATCCTGGGCTACGTCGTGCGCTGGATCGACCAGGGGGTGGGCTGTTCCAAGGTGCCCGATATCCACGACGTTGGCCTGATGGAGGACCGCGCGACCTGCCGAATCTCCAGCCAGGCGCTGGCCAACTGGCTCCATCACGGTGTCGTCAGCGAGGCCCGCGTGATGGCGGCCATGCACAAGATGGCCGCCGTTGTCGACAGGCAGAACGCGGATG
>JASBUM010000176.1 GCA_030147905.1 Acidimangrovimonas sp. | reverse complement strand
TCGCTCATGGTTTCTCTCCTCTCCATCGGCGCGCGGCGGCGCCCGTCCCGGCCTGGATTTCGGCAATAGCGCCGCCCGGCCGGCTTGTCGAGCCGGGGCGCCCGCGACGCCGCGTAAGGCGGCTATTCGTCCATGCCAAGGATCCGGTCGAGCCCGCGGCCGAAGGCATCGGCATCGGGGCCCAAGGCCGCGCGCAATTCGGTCTGATAGGTCCGCGCCACCGGTGCGATGCGCGCGAACAGCGCCCGCCCCGCCGCCGTCATCCGCAATTCGAGCAGCCGGCCATCGCCGGGATGGGCGCGTTTCTCGACCAGCCCGACGGATTCGAGCCGCGCCGCCGCCCGGCTGACCTGGCTTTTGTCGAGATCGACGCGGGCGCGGATCTCGCGCACGCTGACAGCATCTTGCTGCGACAGATGGGCCAGCACCCGCCATTCGGCGATGGAGATGCCGAACTCAGCCCGGTAGCGCTCGGCAAAGCGGCGGCTGACGCGCGCCGCGGCGACGGCCAGACGATAGGGCAAGAAAGCGTCGAGGTCGAAATCGCTCACGGGTGGGCTTTCGTTCACGGGCGGGCTCCGGCGGCAGCAGGATCGTTGCGCGCGCAATGATGTCGGTGGGCGGGTCCGGCCGCAAGGCCCGCTTGACTTCGTTGCAATCGCAACGATATTGCGGGTAGGGGCCCGCCCCTGCGTAGGAGATCCGCCATGCCCGACACCGCCGACCTGCCAGAGTCGATGATCCGCGCGCCCGGCCCCGCCGGACCACACGCGGGCTACATGCCCGGTTTCGGCAATGATTTCGAGACCGAGGCCCTGCCCGGCGCCCTGCCCCAGGGGCAGAACAGCCCGCAAAAATGCGCCTACGGGCTTTATGCCGAGCAGCTTTCGGGCACCGCCTTCACCGCGCCGCGCGGCCAGAACGAACGCAGCTGGTGCTATCGCATCCGGCCTTCGGTCAAACATGTCGGCCGGTTCGAAAGGATCGCCCTGCCCTATTGGAAATCGGCGCCCCATATCGCTGATGATGTGGTCTCGCTCGGCCAATACCGTTGGGACCCGGTGCCGCTGCCCGAAGCCGGCGCGGCGCTGACCTGGCTGAGCGGCATGCGCACGATGACCACGGCGGGCGACGTGAATACCCAGACCGGCATGGCCAGCCATATCTATCTGGTCACCCGATCCATGGTCGACGAATATTTCTATTCCGCCGACAGCGAACTGCTGGTGGTGCCGCAGGCGGGGCGGCTGCGGTTTTGCACCGAAATGGGCGTGATCGATCTGGAGCCCCGGGAAATCGCGATCCTGCCACGCGGGCTCGTCTATCGGGTCGAATTGCTCGAAGGCCCGGCCCGCGGCTTCGTCTGCGAGAATTACGGCCAGAAATTCACCCTGCCCCATCGCGGCCCGATCGGCGCCAATTGCCTGGCCAATCCGCGCGATTTCAAGACCCCGGTCGCGGCCTTCGAGGATCGCGAGACCCCGAGCCGCGTGGTGATCAAATGGTGCGGGGAGTTCCATGCATCGCAAATCGACCATTCGCCGCTGGACATCGTCGCCTGGCACGGCAATTACGCACCGTGCAAATACGACCTGCGCGCCTATTCGCCGGTCGGCGCCGTGTTGTTCGACCATCCCGACCCGTCGATCTTTACCGTGCTGACCGCGCCGTCGGGGGTGGAGGGCACCGCCAATATCGATTTCGTGCTGTTCCGCGACCGCTGGATGGTGGCGGAACATTCCTTCCGCCCGCCGTGGTATCACAAGAACATCATGTCCGAGCTGATGGGCAACATTCACGGCATCTACGACGCCAAGCCCAAGGGTTTCGTCCCCGGCGGCATGAGCCTGCACAACATGATGCTGCCCCACGGCCCCGACCGCGCCGCCTTCGAGGGCGCCTCGAACGCCGACTTGAAGCCCCAAAAGCAGGAGAACACGATGCAATTCATGTTCGAGACCCGCTTTCCACAGCATCTGACCGAATTCGCCGCGAACGAGGCGCCCTTGCAGGACGATTACGTCGAATGCTGGATGAGCCTCGACAAAAAGTTCGACGGCTCACCGGGGGTCAAATAGGCTGGGTATCGCCGGAAATCCGGGAGAAGGCAGATGGGTTTCGATATGAACGCGATGCCGGTGGAGCCCGGGCGGACGATCGTCGGCGAATCCGAAACCATGGTGGCGGCCTAGGGAACTGAACATCGATGCGAAGCTGGGTCGAAAGCGCCAACCGGGCGGATTGCGATTTTCCGCTCGAGAACCTGCCCTATGGCGTGTTCTCGCCCCCTGCGGGGGGCGCCGCGCGCTGCGGAGTGGCGATCGGCGATCGGATCCTGGATGTCGCCGCGCTGGAATGCTTGGGGGTGATCGCGCTGTCATGCGGGCCGGTGCTGGAGGGCGGCGCGTGGAATGCGTTGATGGCCGCCGGACCCGCGGTCTGGGCCGAATTGCGGGCGCGGCTGACGCGGCTGCTGGCCGTCGATTCGGCCGAGATAGAGACGGTTTCGCCCCATCTTCACCCCCGCACCGGGGCGCGGCTTCATCTGCCCTTCACCATCGCCGAATTCACCGATTTCTACGCCAGCCGCGACCATGCCTTCAATGTGGGTTCGATGTTTCGCGGCCCCGAGAAGGCGCTGCCGCCCAACTGGCTGCATATGCCGATCGGCTACAATGGCCGGGCATCTTCGGTGCAGGTCTCGGGCGGCGATGTGGTCCGCCCCTGGGGCCAGATCCGGCCCGAGGGCGCCGCCGCGCCGATCTTCGCCCCCTCCGCGCGGCTCGATTTCGAGCTGGAATTGGGCGCCATCGTCGGCCAACCCTCGGGCGGGCCGATCTCGGTGGCGCAGGCGGATGCGATGATCTTCGGCTATGTGCTTTTGAACGATTGGTCGGCGCGCGATATCCAGGCCTGGGAATATCAGCCGCTTGGCCCCTTTCAGTCCAAGGCCACCGCAACCACGATCAGCCCCTGGATCGTGCCGGCCGCCGCGCTCGCGCCGTTTCGCTGCGCGCCGCCCGCGCGCGAAAATCCGCTGCTGCCCTATCTGGCCGAGCCGGGGCCCATGCTTTACGACATCGCGCTTGAGGTCGGGCTGACGCCCCGGGGCGGGCAAGAGACCGTGATCACCCGCACCAATTTTCGCCATATGTATTACGCGCCGGCCCAACAACTGGCCCATCACACCGTCTCGGGCTGCCCGATGCGCATCGGCGATCTGCTCGGCTCGGGGACGGTCTCGGGGCCCGCGCCCGAAAACCGCGGCTGCCTTCTCGAACGCAGTTGGGGCGGAACAGGGCCGATATCGCTTGCCGGCGGCGGCCAACGAAGCTTCCTGGAAGACGGCGATCTTGTGGTCATGCGCGGCCATGCCCAGGGCGCGGGCCATCGCATCGGCTTTGGCGAATGCGCGGGGCTGGTGTGCCCGGCGCCGCCCCTGCCCGGTTGGGCACGGGGCTAGGCCTCGGCGGTGCGGCGGGCCTCGGGGCCGGCCTCGGGGCGCAGGGGCACGCGGCCTTCGTCTTCCAGCAGCCATATCTCGCGCCCCTCGATCACCGCGGCGGTGAGCGGCCCGCCATAGGCGGCGCTTGAATCGAGATCGACGCGATTGCCGAAATGGCGCGCCCGCTCGATCGCGGTATGGCCATGGACGACCAGAAATCCATGGTCGCGCGGGTCGTCGAGAAAGCCGTCGCGGATCCAGACCAGATCATCCTCGGTCTGTTCCGCAAGCGCGACGCCGGGGCGGATACCGGCGTGGACGAACAGGATCTCGTCGCGGCGACGGAACAGCGGCAGGCCGCGCAGGAAGGCGATATCCTCTTGCGGTACCCGCGCCCGTGCCTCCGCCTGCACCTCGACGGCCGGCCGGGATTCCGCGCCCGAGATCCCGTAGGAGGCGAGCGTCGCCGCGCCTCCGACATGCGGGTGCAGCCACCAGCGGCCCGCGCGCAACCCCGGATCCTGCCAGCCGGGATCCGCCATGAAGCCGGCGAACATCCGATCGTGGTTGCCGCAAAGCACCGTCCACGGCTGCCCCTCCGCGATGCCGTGGCGAAGATGGGCGATGACGGCGGCGGATTCCGGCCCGCGATCGACCAGGTCGCCAAGATGGATGACGGGCGATCCGGTGTCGCCCACGCGGGTCCGGTCGGCCGCGATCCGCGCATGCGCCGCCAGCAGAAGCTGGTATTGTCCGTGGATGTCGCCGATCGCATAGCTGCGCATGCCCGCCCTTCCCTGCCTGAATGTCCGCACGCGCCGTGCCGCGCCGTGCCGCCCGCGGTCAGGCTAGACCAATGCGGCCGGCATCGCCACCGCCTGCACCACCGCCCGCACCACCCCCCGTGCGGGCGCGCACAGGCTCTGGCCATTCGGCACGATCCGCGTCAGTCTCGTTCCGTCTCAGCAGGGGAGGTGCGGGATGCGCAATACCGATTCCATCTGGCCGTTGGTCGAAGCTCGCCGGGCCGATTACCGCGCGCTTGCCGACCGGGTCTTCGACACGCCCGAGATCGCCTATACCGAAAGGCGATCGGCGGCCGCCCATCTGGCGCAGCTCGGCCGCGAGGGGGCACGGGTCACGGGCGATCTGGCCGGCATCCCGACGGCGATGATGGGCGAGTGGGGCGAGGGCGGGCCGGTGATCGCCATCCTCGGCGAATATGACGCGCTGCCGGGCCTGGGCCAGGAGCCGGGCCTTGCCGAGCCGCGACCGCTGGGGGCGGCGGGCCATGGATGCGGGCACAACCTGCTGGGATCGGCCGCGCTGATGGCGGCCGCGTCGGTCGCCGAATGGCTTACCGCGACCGGACGGCCGGGGCGCGTGCGCTATTACGGCTGCCCGGCAGAGGAAGGCGGTGCGGCGAAGGCGTTCATGGTTCGGGCGGGGCTGTTCGACGACGTCGATGCCGCAATCACCTGGCATCCGGCCTCGCTCAACGGGGTGGACGGCGCGCAATCGCTGGCCAACAGCCGGATCGACTACACCTTTCACGGCCGCGCCGCCCATGCTGCCGCCGCACCCGAACTGGGTCGCTCGGCGCTCGACGCGGTCGAGCTGATGAATATCGGCGTCAACTACATGCGCGAACACATGCCCGATGATGCGCGCATCCATTATGCCTATATCGACGCCGGCGGCAGCGCACCCAATGTGGTGCAGGCGCGCGCGACGATACGGCAACTGGTGCGGGCGCGCGATCTGGCGGGGCTGCGCGCGCTGATCGAAAGGGTGGACCGCATCGCCGAGGGCGCCACGCTGATGACCGGGACGCGGGTCGAGCGGCGGGTGATCTCGGGGGTGTCGAACCTGATCGGCAACCGGCCGCTCGAGGCCTGCATGCAGGCCAATTTCGAACGGCTCGGCGCCCCGGATTTCGATGCGGACGACCGCCGCTATGCCGAGGCGATCCGGGCCACGCTGAGCCGTGACCATATCGCCGCGGCCTTCGCCCGCTTCGGCCTGCCGCCGCGCTTCGACCTGCCGCTTTGCGATTTCGTGGCGCCGCTCGATCGGGCGCAGACCGGCGGCGAGGGTTCGACGGATGTGGGCGACGTGTCCTGGGCCGTCCCGACGGTGCAGGCGCGGGTCGCCACCTGTGCACTGGGGACACCCTTTCACAGCTGGCAGCTGACCGCCCAGGGAAAGGCGCCGGCGGCGCACAAGGGCATGGAGCATGCCGCCAAGGTGATGGCCGCCACCGCGCGCGACCTGTTCGACGACCCCGAGATTCTGGTCGCGGCGCGCGCCGATCATCTAAGCCGTATCGGCCCGGAACCCTATCGCTGCCCGATGCCCGACGATGTCACGCCTCCGGTTCCGGCCGTGGCGGACGCGATGGCCTGAACGGTCCTGCCACCCGGCGCCGCATGCCCGGCTCCGTCGGGCCGCGATCAGCTCGATTCCACATAGGCGCGGCCCAGCCGCGCCTGTTTCAGCGCCAGCCGCATGAGCTGGAAGACATTGAC
>JASBUM010000171.1 GCA_030147905.1 Acidimangrovimonas sp. | reverse complement strand
CCGCTGATGGGGGAGACGCCGGTGATCGTGTCGGGCATCATTCAGGGGCTGGGGATGGGGCTGGTCTTCGTGCCGCTCTCGACGGTGGCCTTCTCGACCATCGCGGCCAAGTACCGGGGCGAGGCGACCAGCCTGTTCACCCTGGTGCGCAACATCGGCTCGTCGATCGGGATCTCGATCGTCTCGGCGGTGCTGACGCGCAACTGGCAGGTCAACCATGCCGAGCTTGCCCCCAATGTCAGCGCCTTCAACCCTGTCCTGCGTGCGGTTTCGCCCGGCGCGGCGGCCGGTGATCCGACGCTGTTGCAGGCCCTGGACGGGCTGGTCAACCAGCAGGCGCTGATGATCTCATATGTCGACGATTTCAAGCTGATGATGATCGTCACGCTTCTCGCCGTGCCGCTGGTGGCGCTGCTGGGTCGGCCGCCGCGCCGCAAGGACGGGTCGGGCGGCGGCATGGCCGCGGCGATGGAATAGCGCCTGTCGCCCCACCGGGGGCGCACGCCGCCCGCCCCGCGCACCCGCCTCGGTCCCGGCCGCGCCCGGCCTGTGGCGGGGTCGCCACGGCATAACGTGCAGGTTGCAACATATGCGCCGGCACACGCGTGGCGCGATATATCGACGCAGGGCGCGGGAATCACCCGCGGCCGCGGCACCCCGGCCCGGTCAACGCAAAAATTTCCCCTCAGCGGCGATTTTCTCGTTGACCCACGGCATCACTTTACGTCAGTTTGTATCCGTTGGGCGGCATGACACTATATGTAGTGGCCGCGAGCAAAGGCGCTTCAGCAAGGATCAAGGCGGAGATACCGCCCCGACGATGCAGCACCGCTGCACCGGCTGCAACGTCGCCCGACGGACGAGGGACAGGGCATCTCGCCCGACAGGAAAGACCGGATCCGGCAGAAAGCCGGGCGGGGCGGGTGGCACGGGCCGCGCGTCCGAAGATGAACAAGGGCCGCAAGGGCCCGCGATGGACGGGGCACAAGGATGAAGATCGAGCGCAAGTTCACCACCGCCGCACAGGACGCCTATGCCGGCATAGACTTTGCCGTCACGGTATCCGAGATCCGCAATCCCGACGGCAAGATCGTCTTCCGCAACGATGCGGTCGAGGTTCCGGCGGGCTGGAGCCAGGTCGCTTCGGACGTGTTGGCACAGAAATATTTCCGCAAGGCCGGGGTGCCGGCGCGGCTCAAGCCCGTACGCGAGAAGGGAGTGCCCGAGTTTCTGTGGCGCTCGGTGCCGGACGAGGCGGCGCTGGCCGCATTGCCCGAGGATGAACGCTATGGCGGCGAGACCTCGGCCAAGCAGGTCTTTCACCGCCTCGCCGGGGCCTGGGCCTATTGGGGCTGGAAGGGCGGCTATTTCACCGCCGAGGCCGATGCCCGCGCCTATTACGACGAGATGCGGGTGATGCTGGCGCGCCAGATGGCCGCGCCCAACAGCCCGCAATGGTTCAACACCGGCCTGCATTGGGCCTATGGCATCGACGGTCCGGGCCAGGGCCATTACTATGTCGATCACGCCTCGGGCAAGCTGACCCGCTCGCGCAGCGCCTATGAACATCCCCAGCCGCACGCCTGTTTCATCCAGTCGGTGGCCGACGATCTGGTCAACGAAGGCGGGATCATGGATCTGTGGGTGCGCGAGGCGCGGCTGTTCAAATACGGCTCGGGCACCGGCACCAACTTCTCCTCGCTGCGCGGCGAGGGCGAGGCGCTGTCGGGGGGCGGAAAATCCTCGGGGCTGATGGGTTTTCTGAAGATCGGCGACCGCGCGGCGGGGGCGATCAAGTCGGGCGGCACCACGCGGCGCGCGGCCAAGATGGTGATCTGCGACATGGATCACCCGGATATCGAGCAGTTCATCAACTGGAAGGTGATCGAGGAGCAGAAGGTTGCAAGCCTCGTCGCCGGGTCGAAGGCCCATGAGAAGGGCCTGAACGCGATCTTCGCCGCGATCCGCGCCTGGGACGGGGCCGCGGCCGATGCCGGCGATCCCGCCGTCAACGCCGGGCTGAAGCAGGCGATCCGCGAAGCCAAGCGGATGATGATCCCCGACACCTATATCAACCGGGTGCTGCAATATGCCCGCCAGGGCTTCGACCGGATCGAATTCCCGACCTATGACACCGATTGGGATTCGGAAGCCTATGTCAGCGTGTCGGGCCAGAACTCCAACAATTCCGTGCGCGTCACCGATGCTTTCCTCAAGGCGGTGCGCGAGGATGCCGACTGGGCGCTGGTACGGCGCACCGACGGGCGCGTGGCGAAAACCGTCAAGGCGCGCGAGCTGTGGGAACAGGTGGGGCATGCCGCCTGGGCCTGCGCCGACCCGGGGATCCAGTTCCACGACACGATCAACGCCTGGCACACCTGCCCCGCGGACGGGCCGATCCGGGGTTCGAACCCCTGTTCGGAATACATGTTTCTCGACGATACCGCCTGCAATCTGGCGTCGATGAACCTGCTGACCTTCTATGACGCCGGCGCTTTCGATGCGGAAAGCTATGTCCATGCCACCCGGCTGTGGACGCTGACGCTGGAAATCTCGGTGATGATGGCGCAATTCCCGTCGAAGGAAATCGCCCAGCTGTCCTATGAATTCCGCACCCTCGGCCTGGGCTATGCCAATATCGGCGGGCTGCTGATGAACATGGGGCTGGGCTATGACAGCGACGAGGGCCGTGCCCTTTGCGGTGCGCTCAGCGCGATCATGACCGGCGTGGCCTATGCCACTTCGGCCGAGATCGCCTCGGAGCTGGGACCCTTCGCCGGCTACGGGCGCAATCGCGACCACATGCTGCGGGTGATCCGCAACCACCGCCGCGCCGCGCAGGGAAAGACCGCCGGCTATGAAGCGCTCGCGGTGGCACCGGTGGCGCTCGATCACGCCAACTGCCCGGATGCGGGCCTTGTGGCACTGGCGCGCTCGTCGTGGGACGAGGCCCTGCGGCTGGGAGAGGCGCACGGCTTCCGCAATGCCCAGGTCTCGGTCATCGCGCCGACCGGCACCATCGGTCTGGTGATGGATTGCGACACGACGGGCATCGAGCCCGATTTCGCCCTGGTGAAATTCAAGAAGCTCGCCGGCGGCGGCTATTTCAAGATCATCAACCGCTCCGTTCCCGGCGCGCTGGAGACGCTGGGCTACCGCCCGGCCGAGATCGAGGAGATCGTGGCCTATGCCGTCGGCCACGGCTCGCTCGGCAATTGTGCGGGGATCAATCATACCGCCCTGCTGGGCCACGGCTTCGGCCCCCGCGAGATCGAGAAGATCGAGGCAGCACTGCCTTCGGCCTTCGATATCCGCTTCGTCTTCAACCAGTGGACCCTGGGCGAGGATTTCTGCACCCAGACGCTGGGCATTCCGGCAGGCAAGCTGAACGATCCCAGCTTCGACCTGCTGCGGCATCTGGGCTTCACCCGGGCCCAGATCGACGCCGCCAACGACCATGTCTGCGGGACCATGACGCTTGAGGGTGCGCCATATCTGAAGCCCGAGCATTACGCCGTCTTCGACTGCGCCAATCCCTGCGGCAAGAGGGGCAGGCGCTATCTCTCGGTCGAAAGCCACATCCACATGATGGCGGCCGCGCAAAGCTTCATCTCGGGCGCGATCTCGAAGACGATCAACATGCCCAACGCGGCCACGATCGAGGATTGCCTTGCCGCCTATGAACTGTCCTGGAGCCTCGGCATCAAGGCCAATGCGCTTTACCGCGACGGATCGAAGCTGTCGCAGCCGCTGGCGGCGGCGCTGATCGAGGACGACGAAGAGGCCGAAGAGGTGCTGGCAACCGGATCGGCCCAGGAAAAGGCCGCCGTTCTGGCCGAGAAGATCGTCGAGAAGGTGATCGTCAAGGAGATCGTGCGCAGCCACCGCGAGAAGCTGCCCGAGCGGCGCAAGGGTTACACCCAGAAGGCGATCGTCGGCGGCCACAAGGTGTATCTGCGCACCGGCGAATACGGCGACGGAAGCCTGGGTGAGATCTTCATCGACATGCACAAGGAAGGCGCGGGCTTCCGGGCGATGATGAACAATTTCGCCCTCGCCGTCTCGGTGGGTCTGCAATATGGCGTGCCGCTCGAGGAATTCGTCGATGCCTTCACCTTCACCCGGTTCGAGCCGGCGGGCATGGTCCAGGGAAACGAGACGATCAAGAACGCAACCTCGATCCTCGACTATATCTTCCGCGAACTGGCGGTGAGCTATCTCGACCGGACCGATCTGGCCCACGTCAAGCCGCAGGGCCACAGCTTCGACGAGATGGGGCAGGGCGAGACCGAGGGTCGGCCCAATGTCACCGAGATCGGCGAGACGGCAGCGTCGAAATCGCTTGAGGTGCTCAAGCAGATCTCCTCGACCGGCTATCTGCGCAAGCGCCTGCCGCAAGAGCTGATGGTGCTGCAAGGCGGCATCGGGGCACAGGCCGAGGCCGTGCGGATGCAGGCGGCGGCAGCGGGGGGCGCGGTCAGCGCCACCGCTATGGCGGCGTCGGGCGGGGCCACGGCCACCGCCACCGCGGTCGCAAGCGGCGGCATCGACGCCCGCGCCAAGGCCAAGATGCAGGGCTATGAGGGCGATCCTTGCGGCGAATGCGGCAATTACACCCTGGTCCGCAACGGCACTTGCATGAAATGCAACACCTGCGGCGGCACCTCGGGCTGTAGCTGACGAAATCGGGGTTGGGGCGTGGAACCGGTACTTCCGCGCCCCGGCGTCCTTTAGCTACCTGTTGCTGCGATGGCGAAGCGGCTTCGACGCAGTGGCGGACCTGTCAACTGGAACATGAAGCTGGGCCTGCAGCACTGGGTGCCTTCAGCCGGTCCACCGGAATATGCTGATCTGTGGATGAATGTGGATTATCCCGAGCGTGGGTGAGAGATGATGGCGAAAAAGAAAACCCGGAAGTGACCAGCGCAAAAGCGGCTGGCGCTACTGGAAAGGCGCTTCGCAATCCCAACAGGTAAAGCGGCAAATAGCGCGGCGGGATCGGCACTCACGCAGAGTCCCAACCGGACGAAGTAGGTTGCGGGGATCGCGTGGCGGTCGTCAATCGAGCAGGCGGGGACCTGCGGCCTGCGGCCTCCTCCCTGGTGGGGGTAATCTCCTGCATAACCTTGCATGCAATTGATCATGCGACGGATGCGCCAAGTATGCCTTGGTCCGCCACGGCACTTGCATGACGCGCGACACCTGCGGTGGCAGCTCGGGCAGTGGCTACGCGCGCTGGACACGGTGCCGCGGTTTCGGCGGGCGATAACGGCTGGGTCGCGGTGATCGCCCCGGCGCGGCGGGCCGGGGCAGCAAAGGCGGCGGCGCGCGGCGATGCCGGTCCTGTTTCGCGATTCGGACTCGGCCGCGGCCAGCCCGGATTCGCGTAGCGCGGGTGGCCGTAGCGCGGGCGGCCGTAGTGCGGGTGGCCGTAGCGCGGGCGGCCGGATGCCCGGAGCCCGCGCGGGTGAGCGGCGCTCGGGCGGGGCTGCGGAGACCGGCGCGCGGGCTCGCCGCCTGCGCGCAAAAAGATCGACGGAACCGGGCTGCCTCCGCGTTGCACTTGTGCGGGGGGGCGCCTGATCGACCACTGCGCGTGAACGACCTGATCCAGGATATGCGGGGAAAGCATCCGTGACTCACATCGCCCGCCGGGCCGCCCTGTGGGGCTGTGCCACGATCATCATCGCGGCATCGCCCGCGCTTGCCCAGTTCAGGCGGGGGGCGGCGCCCGCCGGTCCGGCCGAAGTGGGCGTGGTGACGCTGCGCGAGGCGCAGGTGCCCTATCAGGTCACGCTGCCCGGCCGCGCGGTCGCCTATGAACAGGTCGCCATCCGTCCGCGTGTCGAGGGGGTGATCGACGCCATCCCCTACAAGCCCGGGCATCGGGTCGCGAAGGGCGCGGTCCTGTTCCGCATCGACGGCGGCGATTACCAGGCCCAGGCCGACGCGGCGCGGGCGGCGGTGGCCCAGGCTCAGGCCAACCTGTCCAATTCGCAGGCCACGCTGAACCGCTACAAGGCGCTGGAGAACAAGGGCGTCACCGCCCAGCAGGTCAGCAGCGCCGAGGTGACGGTGGCCCAGGCGCGGGCCAGCCTGCTGTCGGCAAAGGCCGCGCTCGATACCGCGCAGCTCAACCTTCAGCGCACCGAGGTCACAAGCCCGATCACCGGCGTGGCCGGGGTCTCCAGCGTGTCGGTGGGCGCGCTGGTCACCGCGAACCAGACCACCGCCTTGACGACCGTGACGCGGCTCGATCCGATCTATGTCGATGTCGAGGAATCGATCCGGCGCATCAACGAGGTGCGCAACGAGATCGAGGCGGGCAAGCTGAGCACGGGCGAGAAGCTGCAGGTCACGCTCGCCTTCGACAGCGGCCCCGATTTCAGCGGCAAGGGCACGCTCGTGGCGCTTGGCTCGGAGGTCTCGACCTCGACCGGAACCACCACCTTCCGTTTCCGCTTCGACAACCCGGAACGGCGCATCCTTCCGGGGATGTTCCTGCGGGTGAAGGTGACGCTGGGGTCGGTCAAGGCGATCCTCGTGCCGCAGGGGCCGACCACGCGTGCGCCCGACGGGGCACTGAACGCCTTCGTGGCCGCAGGCGGCATTGCCCGGAAGGTGACGCTGACCACCAGCGGCACCTACGGCAATTCCTGGATCGTGACCGGCGGCGTCAAGGCGGGCGACCTGCTGATCGTCGACGGGCTGACGCGGCTGCGCGACGGCGCCAAGGTCAAGACGGTGCCGGTCAGCATATCGGCCGACGGTGTGGTCACCGACAAGGCCAAACCCGCCGCCGCCGCGCCGGCGGCCTCGAAGTCCGGGAACTGAAGCGATGGGCACGTTTTTCATCACGCGCCCGGTCTTCGCCTGGGTGCTTGCGATCATGACGGTGCTGGCCGGGGTTGCCGCGATCAACCTTCTGCCGATCACCCAGTATCCGTCGATCGCACCGACCGAGGTGCATATCTCGGCGAGCTATCCGGGCGCCTCCGCCGAAACGGTCGAGAATTCGGTGACCCGCGTCATCGAGGACGGGCTGACCGGCCTGAACGGCATGATCTACATGGAAAGCAGCTCCACCCAGGGCTCTTCCTCGATCACCGTCACCTTCGCGCAATCGGTCGATCCGATCACCGCCCAGAACGACGTGCAGACCGAAGTCGCCCGGGTAGAGCGGCAATTGCCGTCGTCGGTCCAGACCGGCGGCGTCTCGGTCACGCGCCGCTCGTCGTCGATCCTGCTGGTGGGGTCGCTGGTCTCGACCGATGGCAAGCAGACGACGGCCGAACTGGGCAATATCCTGACCAATGTGGTGAAAAGCCCGATCGAGCGTACCGCGGGCGTGGGGGGCGTGCATGTCTTCGGTGCGGGCTACGCGATGCGGATCTGGCTCGATCCGCTGGCGCTGGCCCGCTATCAGCTGACCCCCAATGACGTGGTCGCCGCGGTCTCGGCGCAGAATACCAACGTCTCGGTGGGCTCGCTCGGCGCGCAGCCGACGGTGACCGGGCAGCAGTTCACCGCCACGATCACCGCGCAGAGCCAGCTCAAGACCGTGGGCGCGTTCGAGAACATCCTGCTCAAGACCACGAGCGACGGCGCCAGCGTGCGGCTGGGCGACGTGGCGCGCGTGTCGATCGGGCAGGAAAGCTATGGCGGGGGCGCGCGGTTTTCGGGGCAGCCGGCGGCGGGCTTCGGCGTGCAGCTGGAAACCGGGGCCAACGCCATCGCTACCGCGGCCGCGGTCAAGGCGACGCTGGCGCGCCTTGCGCCGGCGCTGCCGGCCGGAAGCGAATTCCGCATCGCCTACGATACCTCGCCCTTCGTGCAGCTGTCGATCCGGCAGGTCTACCAGACGCTGATCGAGGCGGTTGTCCTCGTGTTCTTCGTGCTGCTGATCTTCCTGCACAGCTGGCGCGCGACGCTGATCCCGCTGATCGCGGTGCCGGTGGTGTTGATGGGGACCTTCGCTGTTCTCTACGCGGCGGGCTATTCGATCAACACGCTGACCATGTTCGCGATGGTTCTGGCGATCGGGCTGCTTGTCGACGACGCCATCGTCGTGGTCGAGAACGTCCAGCGGCTGATGGAGGAAGAGCAGCTTTCCGCGATGGCCGCCACCCGCAAGTCGATGGGGCAGATCACCTCGGCGCTTCTGGGGATCAACGTGGTGCTTTCGGCGGTGTTCCTGCCGATGGCCTTCTTCGGCGGCGCCACCGGCGTGATCTACCGGCAGTTCTCGATCACCATCGTCACGGCGATGACCCTTTCGCTTGCGGTCGCGGTGATCCTGTCGCCGGTGCTTTGCGCGCGGCTGCTGAAATCCCATGGCGAGCCGCGCTTCGCGCCGGCGCGCTGGTTCAACCGCGGGCTCTATCGGGTGACGGGGCTTTACCGGGCCTCGGCGGGCGGGGTGGCAAGGCGGTTGATCGTGCTGCCGCTTCTGTTTGCGCTGATCCTGGGCGCGGCCTGGGCGATCTACGGGCGGATGAATGCCTCGTTCCTGCCGACCGAGGACCAGGGCGTGCTGATGACCATCATCACCCTGCCGGACGGGACCACCTCGCAGCAGACGCTGGCGACCGTCCAGAAGGTGGAGCAGTTCTACCTGACCCGGGAGAAGAATGCCGTGGCCTCGACCTTCGCCGCCCTCGGCTTCGGCTTCGGGGCCAGCGGCCAGAACCGGGCCATGCTCTTCGTCAAGCTCAAGGATTTTTCCCAGCGCGCGGGCCATCCCGACCTGTCGGCCGCGGCGGTGGCGCGCCGTGCGAACGGCTATTTCCGATCCATCCGTTCGGGGCAGGTATTCGCCGTCGAGCCGCCCGCCATCCGCGGTCTGGGCAATTCGGGCGGCTTCACGATGTATCTGATCGATCAGGCCGGCAACGGCAGCACCGCGCTGATCGACGCCGCGAACCGGCTGGTCGAGACCGCGGCCAGGGATCCGATCCTTTCCTCGGTCCGGGCGGATTCGACCCGCGCCGAGGCCGCATTGCAGATCCAGATCGATCAGCAGAAGGCCGAGAGCTACGGGCTCAACCTTTCCGACATCAACGCGATGCTGTCGGTGATCTTCGCCGGCCGCAACGTCAACGACTTTCTTCTCGGCTCGCAATTGCGCCCGGTCATCGTGCAGGGCGACGCGCCCTACCGGATGCAGCCCAAGGACATCCTGGCGTGGTATGCGCGCAACACGAAGGGAGAGATGGTTCCCTTCTCGTCCTTCGTCACCACCTCGTGGAAGCCGGCGGCGCCGAGGCTGGAACGCTATGACGCGGTATCGGCGGTGCAGGTCTCGGGCTCGGCCGGGCCGGGCTATTCTTCGGGTCAGGCGATGGCCGAGATGGAAAAGCTCGTGGCGCAGCTGCCGGGCGGCTACGGCACCGCCTGGACCGGGCTCAGCTATCAGGAACGCCAGTCGGGCGCACAGGCGCCGCTGCTTTACGCGCTGTCGGTGCTGGTGGTGTTCCTGGCGCTGGCCGCACTTTACGAAAGCTGGTCGATCCCCTTCGCGGTGATGCTGGCTGTGCCGGTGGGCATGCTGGGTGCGGTGGCCGCGGCCTATCTCGCCGGTCAGTCCGACGATGTCTATTTCAAGGTGGGCGCGCTCACGACGATCGGCCTGGCGGCGCGCAACTCGATCCTGATCGTGGAATTCGCCGAACATCTTCGAAGGCAGGGGCGCGACGCGCTGGAAGCCGCGGTCGAGGCCGCCGGGCTGCGGCTGCGGCCGATCCTGATGACCTCCTTCGCCTTCATGCTGGGGGTGCTTCCGCTCGCCACCGCCTCGGGCGCCGGGGCGGCGGCGCAGAACGCGATCGGCATCGGCGTGCTGGGCGGCATGCTGGCCTCGACCGTCATCGGGATCTTCCTCGTGCCGGGATTCTATGTTCTCATCATGCGCCTGACCAGGGCACTTTCCTTCAAGCCGAAACCGGAGATCCCATGACCCAGCCGCTGCGGCCTGCGCGCCTGTTGTCGCTGTTGTTGGTGCCGGCCCTTGCGGGCTGCGCCGCAGGACCCGACTATACCGCGCCCACCATCGCCCTGCCTGCCGCCTATGTCGAGGGCGGCGCTGCTTCGGCCGGGAACGTGGCCAGCCAGACCTGGTGGCGCGATTACCGCGACCCGCTGCTTGACCGGCTCGTCGGCCAGGGGCTGGCGCAGAACCTGTCGATCAGGCTCGCGGTGGAGCGGGTCGGCGAGGCGCAGGCCACCCTGCGCACCGCCGGGCCGGCGGCGCTGCTCAGTGGCAATCTCGCCCTCTCCAGCGCCGAGACCGGCGGCAGCACGGTCCCGACCAAGACCCGCGACCAGCTGACCACGAGCCCGTCGCTGGTGCTCGATCTCTTTGGTGGTGCCCGACGCAACCGCGAGGCCGCGCTGGCCAGTCTCCAGGCGCGCAAGCTCGATGTCGGCACGGCGCGGCTCGCCTTCCTGTCGAGCCTCGTGACCAATTACGTCAATGCCCGCTACTACCAGTCTGCCGCCGCGCTTACGCGGGCGACCATACGATCGCGCGAGGATACGCTGAAGATCGTCCGCGAGCAGCTGAAGGCAGGCACCGCGACCGAGCTGGACGTGGCCACCGCCGAGGCCGCGCTGGCGCAGTCGCGCACCTCGCTTCCGACCTTCGAGAGCGGATATTATGCGGCCGTCTATGCCATGGCCACTCTGTTGGCAGAGCCCGCGGGGCCCCTCCTGGCGGCGATGAACCGGGGTGCTGCCCAGCCCTCCCCGCGGGTCAACACCGCGCCGGGCGTGCCCGCGGATCTCTTGCGCAACCGGCCCGACATCCGCGCGGCCGAGCGCAGCTACGCCGCCGCGGTGGCCGCTGTGGGGGTGGCCGAAGCCGCGCGTCTGCCGTCGATCAGCCTCGGTGGAACCATCACCCTCTCGACCGTGACGACCTGGAGCTTCGGGCCGTCGCTGTTGCAGCCCCTGTTGAACCAGCCGGTGCTTGCCGCCAATGCCGACGCGAAGATCAGTGCGGCGCGGGAGGCGGAACTGTCGTGGAAATCCGCCGTGCTGAAGGCGGTGCAGGACGTGCAGGCGGCCGAGTCCGCCTATATCCGCGCGGGCCGTTCGGTATCGACGGCGCGCGACGCGGTCGCCGCCTATGAACGGGCGGTATCGTTGTCGCGCGACACCTACCGGGCCGGCGCGACGACGCTGATCGACCTGCTGACCAATGAACGCGCCCTGACCAGCGCGCAGCTGACCCTTGCCAGCGCCGAGCAGTCGCTCGCCAACAGCTGGGCCACGCTTCAGGTCGCGGTCGGGCGCGGCTGGGGGATCGGCCTGGCCGTCGGCGGCGGCGCCTAGCTGCGCGTTCGCCCGTGGTCGTCCGCGTTCGCCCGCCGCGGGGCGGCGAGGCGGGCTTGTGAATCGGGGCGCGTGGCGGGATCTGCGCGGGGCAGGTGCCGCAAGCTGAGCGCGCGAATGACCTCTTCGACACCGTCCGGCAGCACGGCCTCGAACGCCGCCGCTCCCCCCGGCCAATCCGCACGCCGGTCGGCGGCGCGCCGCGTGGGCGCGTCGGTCTCCGTGCCGAAGGCGGCCTCTTCGTCATGAAGCGCGATATGACCCGGGGCGCGCAGGATCGTCTTCCGGAGCCGGCGCATTGCGATCAGGACCATCTGGGGCCGATCACGAACTGGAGCGGCTCCAGCGGGATGAGCGCGAAGAGCGGGCCGAAGATCACCACCGGAGCGGCAAGCAGCCCCGGCACGGCTGCGGGCCGGCCAACGCGAAGCACCAGCTTCGCGTCAACGCGGCGGCGAGAACCATGGTGAAAGCCTCGGCGACCTCGTCGGGCTTGTCGGCGGCTTTGAGATCCGGCGGGTGTAAGGCACGGCGGGTGTAAGGCACGGCGGGTGCACGGCACGGCGGGTGCGCGGCATGGCGGGTGGGGCAGGCCGCATGGCAGGTGCGCGGTCGCGTGGACAGCGTTCATCTCGCGGCGTAGGAAGGTGAAATGACGACAAGACACAACCCCGCCCCGACCCTGGCCGGCCGGATTTTCGATGACCTCTCGCGGCGCATTCTCGCGGGTGAACTTGCCGCCGGCGCCCGGCTGCGGCAGGACGAGATCGCCGCCGCCTTCGGGGCCAGCCATGTCCCGGTGCGCGAGGCCCTGCGTCGGCTCGAGGCCGAGGGGCTGGCCGAGAGCCTGCCGCGACGGGGCGTCCGCGTCGCGACCGTCTCGCGCGAGGCGCTCTACGAGATCGTCGAGATGCGCGCCGAGCTGGAGGCGCTGGCCCTGCGCCACGCGGCAGGTCACTTTCCGGCGGAACATCTGGCGGCGCTGACGCGGGCCGATCTTGCCTGTAGCGAGGCGCTCAGTCAGGAGGATTGGCAGGCCGCCAATCGGGCCTTTCATCGCCTGCTGATCGAACATTGTCCGATGCCGCGGCTGATGGAGACGATCGAGCGGCTGCAGGCCTCGGCCGGGCGGATGACCCGAATGCTCGATTCCCGGCGCCCGCTGCCGCTGCCGCGCGAAGATCGCGACCACAAGGCGATCGTGGCGGCGTTGCAGGCGCGCGACGCCGATCTGGCGGCCGCCCATCTGGCGCGGCATATCCGGCGCGGCTATCGGCTTTCCACGAATTATAGATAATTTAAAATCGGGCCGGCGCATCTAGACGAATCATAGATTTTCCGAAAACCTGCACCCCTAGTGAATCTATTATTATAGATAAAATTGAAGGATGGGGCAGGTCATGCAGGCAGACACCACGGGATCGACGGGCCGCAGCCGCCATGACTGGACCCGGGTCGAGGCCGAGGCGCTATATGCGCAGCCGTTCATGAACCTGCTGTTTCAGGCGCAGGGCGTCCACCGCAGGCATTTCGACCCCAACCGGATTCAGCAAAGCCGGCTGCTGTCGATCAAGACCGGCGGCTGTCCGGAGGATTGCAGCTATTGCAGCCAGTCGGCGCGCAACGGCTCGACGCTCGCGGCCGCCAAGATGATGGATGTGGGCCAGGTGCTTGCCGAGGCACGCAGGGCTCGGGACGCGGGCGCC
>JASBUM010000160.1 GCA_030147905.1 Acidimangrovimonas sp. | reverse complement strand
CAGCGCTTGCTTGCCCGGCTGGCCCATGAGGCGATGCCCTTCGTGGGCTTTCACCTGCCGGGGGGCGGGCTGGGCCGGGCCGAGCCTCGTGGGCGCGAAAGCTATCGTTTCACCGCCGAGATCTGAACCGAACCCAGGGGGATAGAGCATGGCCGTTTCCACACCCGTTTGCCGATTTGGATGGAAGGCACCCGATTTCAGCCTGCCCGCCACCGACGGGCGCCGGCTCGGGCTATCCGATATCCGTGGCCCGCGCGGAACGCTGGTGATGTTCGTGTGCAACCATTGTCCCTACGTGCGTGCGGTGATCGACCGGATCGTGCGTGATGCGCGCGAGTTGATGGCGCTCGGGATCGGGGTGGCCGCAATCTCGGCCAATGACGCCGAAAGCTACCCCGAGGACGGATTCGACGCGATGGCCGTGGTCGCGCGACGCCACGCCTTCCCCTTTCCCTATCTCTACGACGAATCTCAGGCCGTGGCGCGTGCCTATGGCGCTGCCTGCACGCCCGATTTCTTCGGCTTCGACCTGGGCGACGGCCTGCAATACCGCGGCCGGCTCGATGCATCGGGACGCAACCCGGCGCCCGACGGCACCCGGCGCGACCTCTTTCAGGCCATGAAGCAGGTGGCCGAGACCGGCCGCGGACCGGCCGACCAGATCCCGTCGATGGGATGCTCGATCAAGTGGAAGGCGGCCTGAGATGGACAGAACCCTGCCAGCCGGCGCGCGCCGCGCGGCGATCTTCGACCTTGACGGAACGCTGGTGGACAGCGCGCCCGATATCCATGCCGCCGCCAATGCCGCGGCCGGGGCCGAGGGGCTGGCACCGCTTTCGCTCGAACGGATCCGCCGCTTCGTCGGCAACGGTGCGCCGGTGCTGATCGCGCGGATCCTCGCTGCGCATGACCGGCCCGATTCCGGCCCCCAGCACGCGCGGATGCTGGATGATTTTCTCGAACGCTACCAGTCCGCCGTGACGCTTAGCCGGCTTTATCCCGGCGTGCGCGAGACGCTCGACCGGCTCGCGGCGGCGCATGTCGCGCTCGGGCTTTGCACCAACAAGCCCGAGGGTCCGACGCGCGCGGTGCTCGATCATTTCGGCCTCGCGGACCGCTTCTGCGTGGTCGTCGCCGGCGACAGTCTGCCACGCCGCAAGCCCGACCCCCTGCCCCTGCACCATGCCGCCCGGGCGCTGGGCGACCTGCCGGCGGTCTTCGTCGGCGACAGCGAGGTCGACGCCGAGACCGCACAGCGCGCGCCCCTGCCCTTCGTGTTGTACACCCGCGGCTATCGCCAGCGCCCGGACGAGCCGCTGCCCGCGGCCGCCGTCTTCGACGATTTCGGCCGGCTTCCCGAAATCGTGGACAATCTTGTGCCCGCCTGAGGGGCGCAGGACCCGGGCGGCACATAACAGACACAATCGGAATGAAAATCCCCGGCGGCCCGTCGGCCGCTAGACATGTTTCCATGTAGTTGGCAATCTGTTGTCGGGGCGTCAACAATCCCCGCCCCGGACGAACAATGCCATTCTTCTGCGAAGGGATGCGCAGATGGATACCCATCTCGAAAGCATGGTCGAGGCCCAATCGATCGCCGACGTATGGGGGATCTTTCTGCAGGCCATCGGCGAATTCGGATTCACCCGCGCGATGTATGCCTTCACCCGATACCGCAAATCCGACCCCTACGACGATTTCGAGGACGTGCTGTTTCTCTCCAATCACGAAAAGGCCTATCTCGAGGCCTTTCTTGGCGAGGGGCTGTTTCGCGATGCGCCGATGGTTCGATGGGCGGCGCGCAACGTGGGCGCGTCGAGCTGGCGCGTGGTGGCCGAGGCCTACGCCTCCGGGGCCATG
This sequence comes from Acidimangrovimonas sp., assembly GCA_030147905.1. The sequence continues at coordinate 1,157 of JASBUM010000160.1, read as the reverse complement.
ACCGAATCGGAACGGCGGGTGATCGAATTGAACCACCGCTTCGGAATCGTCGCCGGCTATTCACTGAGCTTCAAGCATCTGTCGGTCCGCGCCAAGGGCGCGCTGGGTCTGGTCGCGGCGCCCGGCATGTCACAGGATTCGGTGGATTCGCTGTGGAAGATGCATGGGCAGCATCTGGCGAATCTGTCCAATCTCATGCATCTGAAGGTCACCAACCTGCCCCGCCACGAAGACCAGACCTTGACCCACCGTCAGCGTGAGGCGCTCGAATGGGTGGCCGACGGCAAGACGACACAAGATATAGCCGTCCTCATGGGGATCTCGACCGCGATGGTGGAAAAGCACCTGCGTCTCGCGCGTGAGGCGCTTGATGTGCAGACCACCGCCCATGCCATCGCCAAGGCCTCGCGGCTAAACCAGATCTTTGTGATCTCCAACTGATTTGAATCATTCCCTTTTGCGATCAATCTTGACCGCAAGGTAAGGAATTCCGCACTTTCGGAATATTAATAAAATTGGCAACGTGTACCGGTTCCGAGAGTGGTGGCTTTGGCCAGGGAACCGTGGCCGTCGGCGACCAGCCATTTCTATGGGCTGGCGGCTGCCGTCGCGTCCGATCGGCGTATAGTCCGTCGTTCGGGCGCGGCCTTTCCGTGGCGCGTCGGCATCCCCAAACGTCTGGCGCAACGGGGACGGCGCAGGCCTTGCAGCCTGCGCCGTTTTGGTTTCGCGTCCGGTGTATCGCCTGCGCTGTTCTATGACCTGCGCTGTGCGATCACCTGCCCTGTAGAACCGGATCCGCGGCCGCCTTCGGGGCCTTGCCGCGGGCCGTGACAGGGTCTGCCCGGGCGCGGGGGTCTCGCCCGGAGCGGCGGCGGGATCAGCCGGCCAAGGTCTTGGCGACCTCGGCGGCGAAATCCTCTTCCTTCTTCTCGATCCCCTCGCCCACGGCGAGACGGACGAAGCCGGTCACCTCGACGCCCGCTTCGCTGGCCGCCTGGGCCACGGTGATGTCCGGGTTGATGACGAATTTCTGGCCGAGAAGGGTGACCTCCTCGAAGAACTTCTTCATCCGGCCCTCGATCATCTTCTCGATCACCGCCTCCGGCTTGCCGGATTCGCGCGCCTGCTCGCTGAGCACGGCCTTTTCGCGCTCG
>JASBUM010000151.1 GCA_030147905.1 Acidimangrovimonas sp. | reverse complement strand
AACCTCGGCAACCTGCCCGCCTGGCGTTCGGGCGGCGGCAAGGTCGTGCCCGCCTGACCGGCCGCCGGTCCTGAACGTTCCGCCGCGCCTGCCGAGAACCTCCTCCCTCCTCCCTCATGGTCCCTCCTGGCGCGGCGGGGCAAGCGGGGCGGCGAACAGCGCCGCAGGATGCCGATTTTCCTCCCTTGTTCACGGCATACGGCGGGGCATCGCCGCCCCGCCCCGCTCTTCCTTTCCCGATCGATACGCGGCCTGAGAAACGTGGCCCGAGAGACGTGGCCCGAAACCGGATCGCGGCATGGCAGGTTGCCGGCGCCGATCCGGCGAAGACCCGCGGATGCGAATGCTGCGCATGCGGGGGCGCCGCCCCCGCGCCCCCGGGATATTTTCAAACGAAAGATGGACAGGCGGCGGGCGCCGGCGCGCCCGGAGATCGGACGTTGCGATCAGTCGCGGTGGCCGTCAGAAATGGATCGCGCGGCCATAGGCGGCCAGCACGGATTCGTGCATCATCTCGCTGAGCGTCGGATGCGGGAAGACCGTGTTCATCAATTCGGCCTCGGTCGTCTCGAGCGTGCGGCCGATCACATAGCCCTGGATCAGCTCGGTCACCTCGGCGCCGACCATATGCGCGCCCAGAAGCTCTCCGGTCTTGGCGTCGAAGACCGTCTTGACCATGCCCTCGGCCTCACCCAGGGCAATCGCCTTGCCGTTGCCGATGAAGGGAAAGCGGCCGACCTTGATGTCATGGCCCGCCTCTTTCGCCTTGGCCTCGGTCAGCCCGACGCTGGCCACCTGCGGCTGGCAATAGGTGCAGCCGGCGATGGCGCGGGGGCGGACGGGATGTGGTTGTTGGCCTGCGATCAGCTCGGCCACCATGACGCCTTCGTGGCTGGCCTTGTGCGCCAGCCACGGCGCGCCGGCGATGTCGCCGATCGCGTAAAGGCCGTCGACCCCGGTGCGGCAATATTCGTCCACCACCACATGGGTGCGGTCGACCTTCACGCCGAGGGCCTCCAGGCCCAGCCCTTCGACATTGCCGACGATGCCCACGGCCGAAATCACGGTGTCGAAATCGCGGGTTTCGGTCTTGCCGCCCTGCTCGATCGTCGCGGTGACCTTGTCGGCCTTGCGGTCGAGCTTCTTGACCGTGGCCTTTTCGCGGATCGTCATGCCTTGTTTTTCGAACTGCTTCTTGGCGAAGGCCGAAATCTCGGCGTCCTCGACCGGGAGGATCCGGTCCATCACCTCGACCACCGTGGTCTTCGCACCCAAGGTATTGTAGAAGCTTGCGAATTCGATGCCGATCGCGCCCGAGCCGATGACCAGCAGATCCTTCGGCTGATGCGGCGGCTGCAGCGCGTGCTTGTAGGACCAGACGCGCTTGCCGTCGGCCTCAAGGCCCGGCAGGTCGCGCGCGCGCGCCCCGGTCGCCAGCACGATATGCTTCGCGGTCAGCTCCTCGGTACCCTTGTCGGTCTTGACGCTGACCACGCCCTTCGCGGGCAGCGTGGCCTCGCCCATCACCACGGTGATCTTGTTCTTCTTCATCAGGTGACCGACGCCCGAGGTCAGCTGCTTGGCCACCGCGCGCGAACGTTTCACCACCGCGTCCAGATCGTAGCCGATCTTCTCGGCCGAAAGGCCGAATTCCTTGGCGCGGTGCATCAGGTGGAAGACCTCGGCCGAGCGCAGGAGCGCCTTGGTCGGGATACAGCCCCAGTTCAGGCAGATGCCGCCCAGATGTTCGCGTTCGACGATGGCCACGTTCAGGCCCAGCTGCGCACCGCGGATCGCCGCCACATAGCCGCCCGGCCCCGCGCCGACCACGATCATGTCAAAGGCTTTCATCGCCATTCCCGACCTCCTTGGAAAAGTAGTTTGGTGTTAAACTATATCCAGCCGCCGCGCAACGCATCGACCGCCGCACCCCCATGCAGTGGCTGCAAACCGGTCCCGCGACGGCGCCGCGAGATTTCCGGCCGCATCGCGCCGCGACGATCCCCATTCCGGCGACGCGACGCGCCGCCGGCTTTCTCCGCCGGCGCCGTCACGCCCCGCCTTCGCCCCGCCGCCGCCCCGGCGCGTCGCGCAAGACCGCCACGACCCCGGCATAGCCCCCGTCGTCCAGAAAGCGACGCTCCTCGGGCGTCGTCTCCCGCCCCAGCGCCTCGTTGCGATAGGGAAAGCGGCCGAAGCGACGGATCACCTCCTGATGGGCGCGGGCATGGATCAGGTTGTCGGCACCGGTCTCGGCCATGCGCTCGCCGATCAGCGAGACCGACAGCGCCTGGTCGGCGGGCGTCTCTGCATGCATGAAGGGCAGGTAGAAGAACTGGCGGTCGGGTTCGGGCGCGTCCATGTCCCATCCGGCGGCAATCGCGGCCCTGGCGGCGTCGCGGGCGCGGTCGTCGGTGGCAAAGGCGCGGCCGCTGCCGCGGAACATGTTGCGTGGAAACTGGTCGGTGAGCACGATGAAGGCGAGGCCTGGCGCGGGTCCCGCGATCCAGTGATCGAGGCCGCCGCGCGCCGCCGCCTGCCACAGGTCGAGAAACCGTTCCCGGATCTCGCCGTCAAGGTCAGTGCCGCCGCGGTACCAACCCTCGGGGCCGACCGCGCCAAGCCAGAAGTCGAGTATCTCTTCGGGGTCGGACATCATTTCTCCAC
>JASBUM010000125.1 GCA_030147905.1 Acidimangrovimonas sp. | reverse complement strand
CGCGGCCTCGGTCGTCACCGGCAGCATGCCGCGTCCGTTCACCGCCACGTCCAGCGCGTTGCTGGTGGAGACGAGCGAACCGGCCTCGTCGACGAGGCGGCTGGTGATCGAACGGACGCCGCCGGCGGAATAGCTGCCGGTCCCGGCTTCGCCCATGGTGACCACGGATTCGAAGCTGGTGACCGATCGCTTGTACCCGTTGGTTCCCGAATTGGCGATATTGTCGGAAATCGACGCGAGGCGAGAGGCATTGACGCCAAGCCCGGCCACGCCGGCATTGAGGGAGGAGGAAATCGTCATTCGTTGCGCCTTTCTGCTGCAGCGATCTGTCTGGGGGCACCCTTGCAGCCGGGATTTAAGAACCGCCTAACAGGCGCCCGCGATTTGATTAGCTTTTGCCTGGCCGCAGCAGGATCACCTCGATCCGGTTGTTGCGGATCGAATCCGGATTCTGCACCGCCGCCTTCCGGTCGGCATAGCCGCTGACGCGCTGCATCCGCGCGCGGTCCAGCCCGTCCCGTTCCACGAGGTTGCGCATTGCGCCGGCGCGCGCGGCGGACAGCGCCCAGGCGGGATTGTCGATCATCACGATCGGATAGTGGCGGACATGTCCATTGATCGCCACGCGGTTGGTGACCAGGGCGAAGACCTCCGCCATCATCGCAGCCAGCGCCCGCGCGATCGGCCGCGGTGTCGCGGTGCCCGGATCGAACAGCGGCGATCCCGGAAGGTCGAAGATCTCCACGATCAGGCCCTCGTCGGTGACCCGGGTCACGATATGGCGCCGGACCTCGTCCATGGTGTTGCTTTCGCCGCTCCGCCCGAGGAGCTTCGATTCCAGCGCCTTGAAGGCGGCGTCCTCGCGCCCGCGCTCGGCCTGGACGATCTCCGAGACGGTCATTCCGCTGTCGCCGCGCATCTGGCGCTGTGCGGTGGTCCGTTCGCGGGTGCCGCCGTTGCCCGAATGGGCAAGGGTTTCCTCGCTGAAGACGCTGTCGCCGCCAAGCGCGCCCTCGCCCCCGCCCGAGACCCGGTTCATCGGGATCGTCGGGCTGAAGTAATCCGCGAGACCCTTCCGTTGCTTTTCCGTCGTCGCGTTGAGCAACCACATCAACATGAAGAAGGCCATCATCGCGGTGACGAAATCGGCATAGGCGACTTTCCACGCCCCGCCATGGTGACCGCCCGCGATGACGACCTTCTTCTTCTTGATGATGGCTGGCGCGGCGTTATTCTGCGCGGCCATCGCACACCCCTTGCATTCCCCGGACCCGTGATAGCGCAGGGGAATGAACGCGGGCTTAATCGCCGGATGCGGAGGCGCCGCGCCGGGCGTCGGTCCTTGCCCGCGTCAACGTTTCCGGAGCGCTGCACCCAGGGCCGCCGCCAGCGCGTCGTTCGACCGGTCCGGTTTCGCCGCGGCGCGGCCGTCGCGGCCGGGCGCCTTCGCGGGCCGCGATGCCCGGGTGCCTTCGCGATCGCCGCTGTCGGCGCTGCGCATGCTCAGCCCGATGCGCTTGCGCGCAACGTCGACCTCCAGCACCCGCACCTTGACCACGTCGCCCGCCTTGACCACGGCATGCGGATCCTTGACGAAACGGTCGGCAAGCTGGCTGACATGTACCAGCCCGTCCTGGTGGACGCCGATGTCGACGAAGGCGCCGAAGGCGGCGACATTGGTCACCGTGCCTTCAAGCTGCATGCCGGGCCGCAGATCGGTGATCGTCTCGATCCCTTCGGCGAACCGCGCGGTGCGGAAGTCGGGCCGCGGGTCGCGGCCGGGTTTCTCCAGCTCGGCGATGATATCGCGAACCGTGGGAAGGCCGAACCGGTCGTCGGTGAAGCGCGCCGGGTCGAGCCCGCGCAGCGGGGCCGGATCGGCCCGCAGCCGCGCCGCGTCGCACCCGCAGGTGGCAAGGATGCGCCGGGCCAGCGCATAGGCCTCGGGATGGACGGCCGAAGCATCGAGCGGCTCGGCTCCGGCGGGGATGCGAAGAAAGCCCGCCGCCTGTTCGAAGGCGCGCGGTCCCAGCCGCGGCACCGACAGCAGATCGGTGCGGCCGGCAAAGGGGCCGTGGGCGTCACGATGGGCGACGATCGCCTCGGCCAGCGCCGGCCCGAGCCCCGACACCCGCGCCAGCAGCGGCGCCGACGCGGTATTGAGATCGACCCCGACCGCGTTCACCGCATCTTCCACCACCGCATCCAGCGCGCGGCCCAGGCGCGTCTGGTCCACGTCGTGCTGATACTGGCCTACGCCGATCGCCTTGGGTTCGATCTTGACCAGTTCGGCCAGCGGATCCTGAAGCCGCCGCGCGATCGACACCGCGCCACGCAAGCTGACGTCCAGATCGGGGAATTCGCGCGCCGCGAGTTCCGAGGCCGAATAGACCGACGCGCCGGCCTCGGAGACCACAACCTTCACCGGTCGCGGGCCGGAAAGGTCGGCCAGGACCTCGGCCACCAGCTGTTCGGTCTCGCGGCTGGCGGTGCCGTTGCCGATGGCGATCAGGGCGACACCATGGGCGCGGATAAGTTGGCGCAGCGTGGCCGTGGCGCCATCGCGGTCGCGGCGCGGGGGGAAGGGATAGATCGTCGCCGTGTCGAGACATCTGCCGGTCGGATCCACGACCGCCACCTTCACCCCGGTACGGATCCCGGGATCGAGCCCGATCGTCGTCTTGCCGCCGGCGGGCGCGGCCAGAAGCAGATCATGCAGGTTGCGGGCGAAGATGCCGATAGCCTCGATTTCGGCACGTTCGCGCATCTCGGCCATGAGATCGAGCGTGAGCCCGAGCCGAAGCTTGACCCGCCATGCCCAGCCGCAGGCCTCGGCCAGCCAAAGATCGCCCGCGGCGGCACCGGCGACCCCGAGCCGGGCGCGCACCATGGTTTCGGCATGGCTTTGGCCGCGCGGCGCGTCCGGCTCGACCACGATATCGAGATCGAGAATCCCGGCGTTGCGTCCGCGCAACATGGCAAGGATGCGGTGGCCGGCGGCCCGCGCCCAGGCCTCCGAATGGTCGAAGTAATCGCTGAACTTGGCGCCCTCGGCTTCCTTGCCGTCGATCAGCTGCGAGACGATCCGGGCGTTGTCGCGCATATGCGTCCGCAGCCGCCCCGTCAGATCGGCATCTTGCGACAGATCCTCGGCGAGGATGTCGCGCGCGCCTGCCAGAGCTGCAGCGGCATCGGCGACCTCTTCGTTCAGGAAGCCCGCCGCCAGCGTCGCGGGATCGGCGCGGCGATCGTTCAGGATAGTCTCGAGCAGCGGCGCAAGCCCCTGTTCCCGTGCGATTGTCGCGCGGCTGCGCCGGCGCGGTTTGTAGGGCCGGTAGAGGTCCTCCAGCTCGGCCTTGGTCTCGGCCTTCGCCAGACGGGCCTCGAGCGTGCCGTCCATCTTGCCCTGCTCGACGATCGCCTTGACGATGGCCGCGCGCCGTTGTTCCAGTTCGCGCAGATAGACGAGACGTTCGGCAAGCGTGCGCAGCTGGCCGTCATCAAGCCCGCCTGTCGCCTCCTTGCGGTAGCGCGCGATGAAGGGCACGGTGGCGCCGCTGTCGAGCAGGTCAATCGCAGCCGCGACATGGTCGGTTCCGGCCGAGATTTCGCCGGCGATACGGGTGGATATCCGCTGGGGGAGAGGCACGTTCATGGCATACCGGTCACGTTTCGGGGGGCGGACGATAGCCCGGCCTCGAGGTTCTGCCAATGGGTGGCGGGGCGAATTCCGGCAAGGGGCTGCCGTCACGCCTTCGTTACCCTTCTCCCGCTGGAAAGTTTTTGTCTATTCGAGACAAATAATACCGTGACTTATATTCAAGAAGTAAGATATTCCAAGATCAACCGCCCGAACAGAACAAACCGCAAGCCCGAAACGAGGCCGCAATGCCCCATCGCCAGCCCCCGCTGAACACATCCCCGCGCGTGTCGGACGAGGTGCGCAAGACGACCTGTTACATGTGCGCCTGTCGCTGCGGCATCAACGTCCACATGAAGGACGGGCGGGTCGCCTATATCGAGGGCAACCGCGACCATCCGGTCAACAAGGGCGTGCTGTGCGCCAAGGGCTCGTCGGGGATCATGCAGGTGACGGCGCCGTCGCGGCTGCGCGCGCCGATGAAACGGGTGGGGCCGCGCGGCTCGGGCGAGTTTCGGGAAATCTCCTGGGACGAGGCGCTGACCATCGCCGCCGACTGGTTGCGGCCCCTGCGCGAGACCGCGCCTGAAAAGCTGGCCTTCTTCACCGGCCGCGACCAAAGCCAAAGCTTCACCGGCTGGTGGGCACAGGCTTTCGGCACCCCCAATTACGCCGCCCATGGCGGATTCTGCTCGGTCAACATGGCTGCGGGCGGGATCTATACGATGGGCGGGGCGTTCTGGGAATTCGGCGCGCCGGACTGGGACCACACCAAATTGTTCGTCCTTTTCGGCGTGGCGGAGGATCACGACAGCAACCCCATCAAGATGGGGATCGGCAAGATCAAGAGTCGTGGCGCCAAGGTGATCGGGATCAATCCGATCCGCTCGGGCTATAATGCCGTGGCCGACGATTGGTATGGTGTCACCCCCGGCTCGGACGGGCTGTTGATCCTGTCGCTGATCCATGAATTGCTGAAGGCCGGGCGGGTCGATCTGAACTATCTGGCGCTATGGACCAATGCCGCCGGCCTGGTGAATGCCGAAGAGGGCCCCGAGAAAGGCCTGCTCTTGCGCGACGGCGACGGCAAGATGCTGGTGATCGATCGCAACACCGGCAAGCCCGCGCCCTTCGACCAACAAGGCGTGCGCCCCGATCTCGGCGCCAACTGGAACGGTCATCGCACCGTGTTCCAGCATCTGGCCGAACGCTACCTTGCGCCCGAATATGCCCCCGAGGCGGTCGCCGCGCGGACCGGCATCGCGCCCGAACGCATTCGCGGTCTGGCTGCCGAACTGGCCCGCGTCGCCTTCGACGAGGCGATCGAACTGGACCAGCCCTGGACCGATTTCCGCGGCGAGCGCCACGAGAAGATGATCGGCCGCCCGGTCAGCATGCATGCGATGCGCGGGATCTCGGCCCATTCCAACGGCTTCCACACCGCCCGCGCGCTGCATCTGTTGCAGATCATCCTCGGCTCGGTCGAGGTGCCCGGCGGCTTCCGGTTCAAGCCGCCCTATCCGAAACCGCCCGAGGCCCATCCGGTCCCGCATTGCAAGGCCACGCCCGGCGCGCCGCTCGACGGGCCGCATCTGGGCTATCCGCTCGGGCCCGAGCATCTGGCGCTCCGCGAAGACGGCAGCCCCGCGCGGATCGACAAGGCCTTCACCTGGGAGAACCCGCTATCGGCCCATGGGCTGATGCATATGGTGATCTCGAACGCCCATGCCGGCGATCCCTACAGGATCGACACGTTGTTCATGTTCATGGCCAACATGGCCTGGAACTCGACCATGAACACCCGCAAGGTCATCGAGATGCTGACCGACAAGGATGCGTCGGGCGAATATGTCATTCCGCGGATCATCTATTCCGACGCCTACTCGAGCGAGATGGTCGCCTATGCCGATCTGATCCTGCCCGACACGACCTATCTCGAACGGCATGATTGCATCAGCCTGCTCGACCGCCCGATCTCCGAGGCCGACGGCGCGGCGGACGCGATCCGCTGGCCGGTGGTCGAGCCCGACCGCAACGTGCGCGGCTTCCAATCCGTGCTGCTCGATCTCGGCGCGCGGCTCGGCCTTCCCGGCATGGTCGAGGAAGACGGCAGCGCGAAATACCGCGATTACGCCGATTATATCCAGCGCCACGAGCGCCGCCCCGGCATCGGCCCCCTGATGGGCTTTCGCGGCAATGGCGAGGCGGTGGGTCGCGGCGCGCCGAACCCCGAGCAGATTCAACGCTATATCGACAATGGCGGTTTCTTCGTCGCCCATATCCCCGAAGAGGGGCAATATTTCAAACCCTGGAACCAGGCCTATCAGAACTGGGCGGTCGAGATCGGCATTTTCGACAAGCCCACGCCCTATCTGTTCCCGATCTATTCGGAACCGATGCGCCGCTTTCAACTGGCGGCCGAGGGTCATGGAAGCCGCCAGCCGCCCGAACATCTGCGCGCCCGGCTGAAACAGGCGATGGATCCGCTGCCGCTGTGGTATGCGCCCTTCGGCGACGACACCGCCGCCGATTATCCGATCCACGCCCTGACCCAACGGCCGATGGCGATGTATCATTCCTGGGGCTCGCAAAATGCCTGGCTGCGCCAGATCCACGGGCACAACCCGCTCTATCTGCCCAGCGACATCTGGCAAGAGGGCGGCTTTCACGACGGCGATTGGGCGCGCGTCAGTTCCCCCCATGGCGAGATCGTGGTGCCGGTGGCGCTGATGGCCGGGCTCAACCCCCATACCGTCTGGACGTGGAACGCGATCGGCAAGCGCAAGGGCGCCTGGGCGCTTGAACCCAACGCCCCCGAGGCGACCAAGGGCTTCTTGCTCAACCATCTGATCCATGAATTGCTGCCCGCCAAGGGCGACGGGCTGCGCTGGTCCAATTCCGATCCGGTGACCGGTCAGGCGGCGTGGTTCGACCTGCGCGTCAAGATCGATCGGGTGCCGGCCCGGACCCAGACCGAGCCCGACTTCCCGGCGATCAAATCGCCGGTGCCGCCAGCGCCGCGCAACCGTCTGCAAGGGGCCGAGTGATGACCGAATTGCCGCAAACCACGCAAAAGAAGCTGGGCCTGGTGATCGACCTCGACATCTGCGTCGGCTGCCACGCCTGCGTCACCGCCTGCAAGGGCTGGAACACCGAAAACTACGGCGCGCCCCTTTCCGATATGGACGCCTATGGCGGCGACCCCTCGGGGACCTTCCTCAACCGCATCCACAGCTTCGAGGTCCAGCCCGAGTCCGGCCCGGCCCAGATCGTGCATTTCCCCAAGTCCTGCCTCCATTGCGAGGATGCGCCCTGCGTCACCGTCTGCCCGACCGGCGCCAGCTACAAGCGCTCCGAAGATGGCATCGTGTTGGTCAATGAAGACGCCTGCATCGGCTGCGGGCTTTGCGCCTGGGCCTGCCCCTATGGCGCGCGCGAGATGGATCAGGCCGCGGGCGTGATGAAGAAATGCACGCTTTGCGTCGACCGGATCTATAACGAGAACCTGCCCGAGGTCGATCGCGTGCCCGCCTGCGTGCGCACCTGCCCCGCGGGCGCGCGCCATTTCGGTGACCTCGGCGACCCCGACAGCCCGGTCAGCCAGTTGGTGGCCGAGCGTGGCGGCGTGGATCTGATGCCCGAACAAGGCACCAAGCCCGTCAACAAGTATCTGCCGCCGCGGCCCAAGGATCGTCCGGCGCCGCCGCCCCTTCAACCGATCGCCGATCTCGAGGCCACCGGCATCGCCGGCTGGCTCGACCGCCTTCTGGAGAAGTTCTGAATGCATCCCGCGCCTTCCGTCATCGTCTTTACCGTGCTTTCCGGCCTTGGCCTGGGCTTTCTGGCCTTTCTGGGTGTCGGCACGCTGCATCCGGGCGGGTTGCAGGCATTCCTGATCTTCGGGCTGGCCTATGCGCTTGCGGTGGGCGGGCTGTTGGCGTCGACCTTCCACCTCGGCAATCCGCAGCGCGCGCTCAGGGCATTCACCCAGTGGCGGACAAGCTGGCTCTCGCGCGAGGCCTGGTCTTCGGTCACGGCGCTGCTGCTGATGGCGCCGGTGGCGCTGTGGGCGATATTCACCGGACAGCTGCCGACCGCGCTGGGCTTTCTCGCCGCTGCGGTGGCGCTGGTCACGGTCTTCGCGACCTCGATGATCTACGCACAGCTCAAGACCGTGCCGCGCTGGAACCACTGGACGACGCCGGCGCTGTTTCTGACCTTCGCGCTGACCGGGGGCGCGATCCTGTCCGGTGCCGCGGCGGTGGCGGTGGTGCTGTGCGTCATTCTCGGCGCGCTCGAGATCTTCGCCTACACCGACGGCGATCAGCGTCTGGCGCGCAGCGGAACCTCGATGGAAAGCGCCACCCGCCTCGGCCGGATCGGCAAGGTGCGCCTGTTCGAGCCGCCGCATACCGGCTCCAACTACCTGATGCGCGAGATGATCTATCGCGTCGGGCGCAAGCATGCCCGGCGGCTGCGGGTGATCGCCGTGCTGTTCAGCGCCGTGCTGCCGGCCTTGGTGCTGCTGGCGCTGCCGCTGGGGCTTGGCACCATCATCCTCGCGATCGCGCTCCATCTCGTGGGGGCGATGGCAGCGCGCTGGCTGTTCTTCGCGGAGGCGGAACATGTCGTGGGCTTCTACTACGGCGCGCATTGACCGGTACGGCGCGCATCGATCGGGGCGCGCCGATCACCGCGCGCCGAGCTGCGTTGCATCGGCCGGTCATGCGGATTATTCCCTTTTGCCGAAAAGGGAGCGCCCGACATGTCCGAAGCCACCGACCCCGTCACCCTGACCGCCGATCTGATCCGCTGCCCGTCGGTCACGCCCGACGAGGGCGGCGCCATCGCCCTGCTTGAAAAACTGCTGGCCGGGGCGGGCTTCGAAACCCACCGGGTGGAGCGCGGCGGCATATCCAATCTCTTCGCGCGCTGGGGCGCCAAGGGCGCGAACCGCAGCTTCGGCTTCAACGGCCATACCGATGTGGTCCCGGTGGGCGATGCCAGCGCCTGGCGTCATGATCCCTTCGGCGGCGCGATCATCGAGGGCGAGTTGTGGGGCCGCGGCGCCACCGACATGAAATCCGGGGTCGCCGCCTTCGTCGCCGCGGCGGTGGATTTCGTGCGCGGTGCCCCACCCGACGGCGCGGTGATCCTGGCCATCACCGGCGACGAGGAGGGACGCGCGACCGACGGCACACGCGCGCTTCTGGACTGGATGGCCGAACGCGGCGAGAGGATGAGCGCCTGCCTGGTGGGGGAGCCGACCTGCCCCGAGGCGATGGGCGACATGATGAAGATCGGCCGCCGCGGCTCGATCACGGCGCATTTCACTGCCCGCGGCGTGCAGGGCCATGCCGCCTATCCGCATCGTGCGCGCAATCCGCTTCCGCCGCTCGTGGCGCTGATGGATCGGCTTGCGCGCCACCGGCTGGACGAGGGCACGGCGCATTTCGACCCGTCGACCCTTGCGATCACGACGATCGATACCGGCAATCCGGCCAGCAACGTCATTCCGGCGCTCGCCCGCGCCACGGTCAACATCCGCTTCAACGACAGCCATTCGGGGGCGTCGCTGCAAGAATGGCTGCGTGCCGAGGCCGATCGGGTCGCGGCCTCCAGCGGCGTGCGCATGGAGATGGAGGTGCAGATCTAGGGCGAGAGCTTCCTGACGCCGCCGGGGCCGCTTTCCGATCTCGTCGCGGCCGCGGTCGAGG
>JASBUM010000116.1 GCA_030147905.1 Acidimangrovimonas sp. | reverse complement strand
CCCGCCTCGGCCGTTGCGGGCTTGCCGAAAGGCAGCGCCACGAGACCGCTGTAGGTGGCGTAGAAACCCCCGCCGCCCAGCGCCAGCATCGCCACCAGACCGGCGATCAGCGGCATCTTCGAGCGCTTCTTCGGCGTCTCTTCCTGGGTAGCCTCGTCTTCCATCCGGATCTCCGATCGCTTGACAGACCCGCTATAACGCCTTGGGGACTAACCGATTATTAAGGGCGATCGACAAAGGTGGCCGCAAGGAAAGGGCAGAAGTCCGCGATTCGGGAGAACCACCTTGCAGCAACTGCTTTCGGTCTGGTCGGCACTCGATCCGCGCAGGCGCGTGATCGTCGTGATTGCAAGCGTCGCCATGTTCGTTGCCGTTCTGGCACTGACCCGTATGGCCGGCAGTCCCCGCATGGCGCTCCTCTATTCGGGGCTGCAGGGGACCGCGGCGGGTGAAATCGTCAAGGCGCTCGATCAACAGGGCGTCGCCTACGAGGTTCGCGGCGATTCGGTGTGGGTCGATGCCGGCCGTCGCGACGCATTGCGCATGACACTGGCCGCCGAGGGCCTGCCGGGCAATGGCGGCGCGGGCTATGAACTGCTGGACAACCTCTCGGGTTTCGGCACCACCGCGCGCATGTTCGACGCCGCCTATTGGCGCGCGACCGAGGGCGAGCTGGCGCGCAGCATCGTCACCAATCCGCAGATCCGAGCCGCACGCGTCTATATCTCGGCCGGCCAGTCCCAGCCTTTTCGACGCGAGAACAAGCCGACCGCCAGCGTCATGGTGACCACGGTCAACGGGGCGCTGTCCACCACGCAGGCCAGAGCACTGAAATTCCTTGTCGCCTCGGCGGTGTCGGGGCTTCGTCCCGAGGACGTGTCGGTGATCGATTCGGTCGCGGGTCTGGTTGTCGACGGGGACGGCGGGGCCGCCGGGCTCGACGGCGGCGGCCGCGCCGCGCAGCTCAAGCGCAATGTCCAGGGGTTGCTGGATGCGCGCGTCGGTCCCGGAAAATCCGTCGTTGCCGTACATGTCGACACGATCAACGAGCGTGAATCGATTCTCGAGAAGCGGTTCGATCCGAACGGTCGGGTCGCGATCAGTACGGTTACGCAGGAAACCTCCGGATCGTCGTCGGACAAGGGGGATGCCGGGGTCAGCGTGGCAAGCAACCTGCCCACCGGTGATGCCGGCGGCGCCGGGTCGAGTGCCAGCAGCCAGCGCAGCGAGAATCGCAGCCAGACCAATTACGAGGTCTCCTCGACCCAGCGTCAGGTCGAACGCGGACCCGGCGCCATCCGGCGGCTGAGCGTCGCGGTGATGGTGGACGGCGTGCGCAGCGCCGGCGCGGACGGGAAGACGGAATGGAAAGCCCGCCCGGATGCCGAGTTGAAGGCGCTGCGCGATCTGGTGGCTTCGGCCGTGGGTTACGACGAAAAGCGCGGCGACACGATAACCATCCGGTCGCTGGCCTTCGAGACCGGCGCCGTGGCCGGAACGGCCGCTTCCACCTCGCCGCTCGCTGGGCTGGGCATCGATCCGATGCAGGTTCTGCAAATCCTGGTCCTTGCCGTCGTCGCGGTGGTTCTGGGCCTGCTCGTCATCCGCCCCATCCTTCTGCCGGCGCGGCGAGAGCCGGGTGGCGGGGCCGCCCAGCTTGTCGACGGGCGCGCCGCAGGGGCCGCGGTCGCGCTGCCCGGGCAGGCCGGCGCAGCCGGTGCGATCGCGCCGCCCGCCGTTGGAACACCGGACGCCGCGATAGGCACGATCGCCGGTGCCGGCCCCGACGCGCCGGCCACGCTTGCCGCAACGGAGGATCCCGGCGGAACGGAAGATCGGCCCGAGAGGTCCGCACAGCCCGCTGGCGGCGGCGATGAGCCGGTTGCGCGGTTGCGCCGCCTGATCGAGGCGCGGCAGGACGAGACCCTGGCCATCCTTCAAAGCTGGGTCGAGGACGAGAAGGAGACGACGTCGTGAGTCTCGGCCTCCGCCTCGAGGAATTCGTTCTGCCCGGCGGTGCCGGCGGCGCAGACGGCATCGACGCTAGTGATCGCGAGGAGGATGCGCGCGAGAAGCTGCGGACCGACGCCTATGCCGAAGGTTATGCCGCAGGGCTCGCCGCCGCCCGACAGGAGGCCGACGCCGATGCGGCGCGCCTGAACGACGCGCTGGCCGATCATTTCCACGGTCTGTCTTTTACCTACAACGAGGCGCGGGCACAGATGGCCGAGACCCTGCGGCCGCTTCTGGAAACCATGGTCGCGCGTCTTCTGCCCGAAGTCGCGCGCGTCGGACTGCCGGGCCTGATCGCCGAGGC
>JASBUM010000113.1 GCA_030147905.1 Acidimangrovimonas sp. | reverse complement strand
ATCACCATCCTCGCCAAGGGACGGGCGCGGGCGCGAATGCCGCGCTCGCTGGTCCTGTGCCCGACGCGCGAACTGGCCGCGCAGGTGGCGGAAAACTTCGACATCTACACCAAGCATCTCAAGCTGACCAAGGCGCTGCTGATCGGCGGGGTCTCCTTCGCCGAGCAGGATCGGCTGATCGATCGCGGGGTCGACGTGCTGATCGCGACGCCGGGCCGCCTGCTCGACCATTTCGAGCGCGGCAAGCTCCTTCTCACCGGGGTCCAGATCATGGTGGTGGATGAGGCCGACCGGATGCTCGACATGGGATTCATCCCCGACATCGAGCGCATCTTCCAGTTGACCCCCTTTACCCGGCAGACGCTGTTCTTCTCGGCCACCATGGCGCCCGAGATCGAACGGCTGACCAACACCTTCCTTCACAACCCCGCCCGGGTCGAGATCGCCCGCCAGGCCACCGCCTCGGAAACGATCGAGCAGGCGCTGGTACGGATCAAGCCCGAACGCAAGGATCGTGCCTTTGCCGAGAAACGCGCCGTCCTGCGCGAGCTGATCCGCGGCGAGGGCGAGGCCTGTACCAACGCTATCATCTTCTGCAACCGCAAGATGGACGTCGATGTCGTCGCCAAGTCCCTGCGTACCCACAAGTTCAACGCCGCACCGATCCACGGCGACCTGGACCAGTCGTTGCGCACACGCACGCTCGAGGGGTTCCGCGACGGTTCGATCCATCTGCTGGTGGCCTCGGACGTGGCGGCGCGCGGCCTCGATATCCCTGCCGTGAGCCATGTTTTCAACTTCGACGTGCCCACCCACCCCGAGGATTACGTCCATCGTATCGGGCGCACCGGCCGGGCGGGACGCGACGGCAAGGCCTACACCATCGCCACCCCGGCCGATGACAAGCTGGTCGCCGCCATCGAATCGCTTCTGAACAAACCGATCCCGTCCGTATCCGCACCGGAATACACCGCCAGCGCGGGCCGTGCGGGCCGCAGCGAGGGACGTGGCGAGAGCCGCAGCGAGGGGCGTGGTGGCGATCGCGCGCGCGGGGATCGGCGGGCTCGCGGGCGCGCGCGCCCGGTGGAGCCGCACGACCAGGTCGCGCCGACCAAACCGTTCGAGGCGGCCGAACCTCCTCCCGCGACGTCGGAACAGGTCGTGGACATGCCCGACACCGCGAGCGGCACCGTTCACGAGAGCCCGACGCCCCGCCGGCGCGAGCGGAAGGGCGATTCTGCCCGTTCCGAGCGTCGCCGCGGCGAAAGCACCCGGCAGGAGGAGCGCGTTGTCGGCATGGGCGATCACGTGCCGGATTTTCTTACCCGCAGCTTCCTGCCTCGCGACGCCGGCAGTTGATGCCGGGGGGCGCGTCGCGCGTCGCGCATGGCCCCCGTAACCGCCACGCGGGAGCCGCCACGCCGTAACCGCACCCCGCCGACATCCCTCCGGGCAATATCGGGATCGGCGTTGCATCGGCCCTCCGCGACCGCAGATGCGGGGTCTTGCAGCCCTCGCGTGAACGGGCGCGCGGTTACGATTTCGCGCCACTGCGCAAGGTCGCGGACCGTCGGGCGCCTGGGCGACATGCGCATAGGATCCGACGTGATCCGACGCCCGTCAGGGCAGGGCCAGATATATGTTGGGGCGCGGTTTCAGGTGTCGATCCGAGTGTGCGGAACCACCCGTGGTTCGACATGCACGCTTGATACCGCTGGGGTTTGCGCGCTCTGGGCTGTGCGGCGGACCACCTCCGCGTCGGCGGGCCGCCGCCCGTGATGTGCCCCGATTCCGTTTCAGGAGAATTGGTCCTGAACCGTGGTGGTCAGTTCCGTGAGGGAAAACGGCTTTGGCAGGAAGACCGAGTTCGGTATGCGCGACTGTACGTCGACGAAGGAATCCTCGGCGTAGCCGGACACGAAGATCACCCGCACCGCCGGACGCTGCTTGAGCGCCTCGCGCACCCAGCTCGGCCCGTCCATGCCCGGCATG
>JASBUM010000111.1 GCA_030147905.1 Acidimangrovimonas sp. | reverse complement strand
CCCCTAAGGAGAGCCGCATGACCGAGGCGTCCACCCTCAATCCCGGCGCCGCAGGCGCGAAGGTTCCGGCCGAGGCCGATCTGGCGCTGATTCAGCGCTGTATTCCGCACCGCTATCCCTTTCTGTTCGTTGACCGCGTCGAAAGGGTGGTCGCGGGGCAATCGGCCGTCGGCATCAAGAACGTCACCTTCAACGAGCCGCATTTTCAGGGCCATTTTCCGGGCGTGCCGATCATGCCGGGCGTGACCATCATCGAGGCGATGGCCCAGACTTCGGGTGTTCTGGTCGCGTTGACGCTGGATCTCGTGGACAAGAACCCGCTGGTCTATTTCATGAACATCGACAAGTGCAAGTTTCGCCGCAAGGTGGTGCCGGGCGACGTGCTGGAGATGGACGTGCAGGTCAAGCGCGGCGGCGGCCGGATCTGGAAGTTCGAAGGCCGTGCCACCGTCGGTGGCGGGGTCGCGGCCGAAGCCGAATTCACTGCAATGATCGATTTGCGCGGGGCCTGATCGCATGGCGGTGAATCCGACGGCAAAGGTCCATCCGACCGCCATCGTGGAGCCCGGCGCCGAGATCGGCGCGGGCTGCACCGTGGGGCCGTTCTGCACCGTCGGCGCCGAAGTGGTGCTGCGCGAGGGGGTCACGCTGCGCTCGCATGCGGTGGTGACCGGCTGGACCGAGCTGGGCGAGGACACCACCGTCTGGCCCTTCGCCAGCGTCGGCGAGGTGCCGCAGGACCTGAAGTACCGCGGCGAGCACACGCGACTGATCGTGGGACGGCGCAACCGCATCCGCGAGGGCGCGACGCTGAACATCGGCACCGAGGGCGGCGGCGGCGTCACCAGGACTGGCGACGACTGCCTGCTGATGACCGGCGCCCATGTGGGCCATGACGCCCAGCTGGGCGACCGGGTGATTCTGGCCAATCAGGTTGCGATCGCGGGCCATTGCGTGATCGGCGACGATGTCATCATCGGGGGACTGTCCGGGGTTCATCAATATGTCCGCGTCGGCAAGGGGGCGATCATCGGCGCGCTGACGATGGTGGCCAATGACGTCATCCCCTACGGGCTGGTGCAGGCACCGCGCGGCGTGCTCGACGGGCTCAACCTCGTCGGGCTGAAACGGCGCGGGGTCGATCGCCGCGACATCGCGGCGCTGCGCGCGGCCTATCAGATTCTGGCGCGCGAGGAAGGCACCCTTGCCGATCGCGCGCGGCAACTGGCACGGGACAGCCAGAGCGATTATGTGCGTGAAGTTGCCGAATTCATTCTGGCCGATACCCAGCGCTCCTTTCTCAGACCGAACTGATACGCATCATGTCCGAACCGATCGCCATCATCGCCGGCCGCGGCGCTTTGCCGGGGCTCGTGGCCGATACGTTGCGTGCCCGCGGCACCGGCTGCACCGTCGTCGCCATCGCGGGTTTCGCGCCCGAGGGCGTGGCGGCCGACGCCACCTTGCAGATCGAGCGGCTGGTGCCCTTCCTGCAGGATCTGGTCGCGCGCGGGATTCATCGGGTGCTTTTCGCGGGCGCGCTGCAGCGGCCACGGCTGGACCCCTCGCTGTTCGATCCCGCGACCGCGGCCGAGGTGCCGCGTCTGCTGCCGCTTCTTCAGGCAGGTGACGACGCGCTGTTGCGCGGGGTGATCGGCCTGTTCGAGGACAGCGGTATCCGGGTGCTGGGCCTTGCCGATGTTGCGCCCGAACTGATCCCCGGGGCCGGGGTGCTGGGACGTCATCAGCCCGATACGGGCGCGCGCGCCGATGCCGAACGTGCGGCCGCGATCGTGGGCGCGCTTGGTGCGCTCGACATAGGGCAGGGCGCGGTGGTCGCGGGGGGGCTCTGCCTCGCGCTCGAGAGCTTGCCGGGAACGGACGCGATGCTGGAGTTCGTGGTGCGAAGCGGCGGGGTGCAGAAGCTTGCCGGCAGGGCTCCGCGCGGGGTTCTCTACAAGGCGCCCAAGCCCGACCAGGACCGGCGCGTGGATCTTCCCGCCATCGGGCCGGATACGGTTTCGGCGGCGGCGCGGGCGGGGCTGGCCGGGATCGTCTTCGCAGCCGGCGGCGCCGTCGTGCTCGAGCGTGCGCGTACCGTGGAGGCCGCCGATGCGGCGGGGCTGTTCCTGTGGTCTCGCGGGCGATGAAGCTGTTCGTGATTGCCGGAGAACCCTCGGGCGATCGTCTGGGTGCCGCGCTGATGGCGGGGTTGCGGCAACTGGCGCCGGGGATCGCCTTCGAAGGTGTCGGCGGCCCGCTGATGATGGCGCAGGGGCTGCAAAGCCTGTTCCCGATGGAAGAGCTTTCGGTGATGGGTCTGGCCGAGATCGTGCCGCGCTACCGCGCGCTGCGGCGCCGGATGATCGAGACCGCCGATGCTGCGATCGCCTCGGCGCCCGATGCGCTTGTCACCATCGACAGCCCCGATTTCTGCCTGCGCGTCGCGCGGCGGGTGCGCCATGCGCGGCCGGATCAGCCTACCGTTCATTACGTCGCGCCATCGGTCTGGGCATGGCGTCCGGGCCGGGCCACGCGGATGGCAGAGGTCATCGACCACGTGCTTGCGCTGCTGCCCTTCGAGCCGCCCCTGATGCAGGCTGCGGGCATGAGCTGCGACTTCGTCGGCCATCCGGTCGTCGCCGAGCCGCAGGCCGATCCGGCCGCGTCCGCGGCCTTCCGCCAGTCATGGCAGCTGGACGGCGCGCAGCCGCTCGTCGTGGCCCTGCCTGGATCGCGGCGGGGGGAGTTGGCGCGTCTCGGGCCGCGTTTCGGCGCGACGCTGAGGCAGGTGGCCACGGTCCATCCGCGCATGCGCGTGGTGGTGCCGACACTTGAGCGCATCCGCAGCGAGGTCGAGGCGCTGGTTGCCGGCTGGCCGGGCCGGCCGGTGGTGGTGAGCGGCGAGGATGCGCGGCGTGCCGCCTTTGCGGCGGGGGATATGGCGCTGGCCGCTTCGGGGACGGTCTCGCTGGAGCTGGCGGCGGCGGGGCTGCCGATGGTGATCGGCTACGATGTCCACTGGATCACCCGTGCGATCATGCGCCGCCTGATGCGGATCGACACGGTGACGCTGGTCAATCTG
>JASBUM010000100.1 GCA_030147905.1 Acidimangrovimonas sp. | reverse complement strand
CGAGGGCCGGAAGTGGTGCGGATCCTCCGCGCCGAAGACCAGCATCCCGGGCAGCCGTCCGGCGCCGAGGTCGAGCCGCATGAGCGCCTCGGAGCGGATCCAGCCGGCGGCATCGTCATAGATCGCGTCCGAATCCGGCTGCACCTGCCGCAAGACGACCGCCCGCGTCCCCGCCCGCCCCTCGGGCCGGAGATGGGCCTCGATGAAGCCGGGCGGAACCAGCCGAAGTACAGCGCCCAGGCGTTCGCGCGCGGCCTCGGCGTCGCCCTCGGAGGCCTCGGCCTGCCCGCTTTCAAGCACCAGATGCAGCCGGTCCACACGCAGGATGGGCGCCACCTCGCGGCCGAGATTGTCGAGAAACCCCGCGAAATCCGTGGGCTCCAGCAGCTTGAGAACCGCGCGGTGGATCTGGTTGGTACCGGCGAGATTGTCATAGGCCGCGGCAATGACCGAGCGATGGGTATCCTCGAGCCGGTCGAGCCGCGCCTCGAGCCGCTCCATCGCCACGCCGCGCAGATCGACGATATTGGCGCCACGCGCACGTTCATTGGCTGCGATCAGCGCATGCATGAGGTCGCGATCCTCAAGGACCACCTCCGGATCCGCGAGGATCCGATCGCGCAATGCCGCGTCGATTGTCGCCGTTTCTGCCATGGCTGCCTCTGCTCGGGTAGGTTGGTGTTGGATCACGCAACGAATGTTTCGCCCAGCATACATATCACCCCGGTTTGAGGCCAGTTATTTGCGCCCGCTCGGCAGGGTGCCGCCAGCCGCCCTGTGCCGACAGGCGGCGGCGTGACGCGGGGCAGGGGCCTGGCGCAGGGCGGGGGCGTGGCGCGGGGCGGGGGCGTGGCGCGGGGCGTGACGCGGGGCATGGGCCTGCGACGGGGCAGGGTCGGGATCAACCCGTGGCCGCGGCCCGTCGGGTCAGCACGAAGAACACCCGCAGGAAGGGGAAGGGCACCCGGCCGTCGGCAAGCGGCGGATAGGCGGTGGCCAGCGCCGCATCATAGGCCGCAACGAAGCAGTCGAGGCGGTCGGGCGGAAGGTCCGCGATATAGGGCCGCATTGCGGTCGCGGCGGTGAAATGCCGGACCGGATGGCCGATCTCCACCGGGTCGAGAAGCTGCACGTAACGGCTTTCCCAGGCATCGATGGCGCCCAGGGGCGCGAGCAGGCGCAGATAATCTGCGGCCGCCCCGACCTCGGCCGGCGGTGCGGCGCCTGCAGCCGGCCGCAGGCCCATCCCGGTCGCGATCTCGGCAAGCAGCCGGTGCGAGGGCGCTGCGGTCTGGCGCGGCATCTGCACGGCCAGCACGCCCCCGGGCGCCAGTTGCGCGGCCAGCGCCGGGATCAGGCGAGAATGATCGCCAAGCCAATGGAGCGCGGCATTGGAAAAGATCAGAGCGGGCGGCGAGGGGGGGCGCCAGGCGGCAATGTCGGCGGTCTCTATCCGGGCGTAACAGCCGGAGGCGTGCGCGCGTTCGAGCATCGCCGGCGAGGCGTCGACACCGATCAGTCGGCGGCCCGGGAAGGCTGCCGCGAGGCTCGGCGCCACCGCGCCCCCACCGCAGCCGAGATTGACGATATCGCCTTGCGGCAGATCCGGCGGGATCCGGGCCAGAAGATCGCGTGCAGGGCGCAAACGCAGATCGGCGAAGCGGTGATAGCCGGCGCTGTCCCAGGCCAGGGTTTCGGGGGTCATCGCTGCCTCATATATTCGCGCGGGGCGTGGTCGCAGCTTCCCACTAAACCGCTTCGTTGCGGGGCGCAAACCTGTCCGCGGCAGGGCGGGCATCACCGTCGGCGCGGCGACGCGATGCCGGGTGCGAGAGCGGGGCCGAAACGCAAGGGCCCGAGCCGGCTTGCGCCCCGGGGCGAAGCGGGCAGGTTTCGGGGGTGCGGCGGCGCGGGGAACGACATGCGCAGTGTCAGTCTGAACGCTTGGGGTGGCCGGCTACATGATCGGCCGCTGCCCTGGCTCGCCGAAGCGGCGCCGGATACCGCCTGCATTCGACCGGTGGTGCACGGCCCGGCCAGCCCGCGCGAATGGCTGACCTATCGCGACGGCGATCATGTCTTGCCCCAGCGCGCCGATTTCCTTCGGGATTTGCGCACGGCGCTGCCCGATCGCATCGCCATTTTATGTCCGGCGGCGCAGGGCAGGCTTTGGGACGTCGATCGGCCGGTCCGCCCGTAATGAGGCTTGGCGACATTCGTTCACCGGCGCGTACCGGTCTTCGCCCAAGGGACACGCCCGGGCGCGCGGCTCAGGCCCCCCGCTTGTCGGAGATTTCCGCCCAAATCGGCGCAGCGGGGATCTTGCGGTGAATTGCGGCGCTTTCAACGTCGAGAGCGAGACGCTGGCGCTTTTGTCGGCGTCGGGCATGGCCAAACTGGTGACGGCCCGGGCAATCGCGGGCACCCGCGGCTCGTATTGCCGAAAGCCGGGCAAATTCGCCGATTACATGTGCATCAATCGTTTTGACGCGGTGCGGCGGTTCGAGGTTCTGCGGGCGCCGTAAGTCTCCGACCATTGTCCGCCGATACTAGAGATCTGGCACCCGGCCCCGGTCCGTCGGCCCCGGTCCGTCGGCCCCGTCCATCGGCCCCGTCCATCGGCCCCCGTCCATCGGCCGCGGCAGACGGCCCGAAAGATGACGGCCCGCCGGGGCGGGCCGTTATCGAAGATCCGGACGGCCCTTTCCCGGCTCGGGTCAGGTCAGCGGCTCGGGCTTCATCTCGCCTTCGGATTTCGGCGGCTTCGGCTTGGTCTTGGGGATCGAGGTCAGGCTTGAGGAGCCTTCGCCCGCCGAGCCGCTGGAATCCCCGTCGCGGCCGATCGGCTCGCCCCGCATGACCCGGGTGATCTCGTTGCCGGTCAGGGTCTCGTATTCCAGAAGCCCGCGTGCCAGCCGTTCGAGATCGTCGTGCTTCTCGGTCAGGATGCGCTTGGCCGTGGCATAGCCCTCATCGACTATCTTGCGCACTTCGGCGTCGATCAGTTCCATCGTCTCGGGCGAATGGCTGGAGCCGCCCTGATAGCTGCCCAGATAGCTTTGCTGTTCGTTGGCGTAGTCGATGTTGCCAAGCTGGTCGGAGAAGCCGAACTGGGTGACCATCGCGCGGGCGATCTTGGTCACCTGCTGGATGTCCGAGGCGGCGCCGGAGGTGACGTTCTCCTTGCCGAATGTCAGCTCTTCGGCGACCTTGCCGCCCATCGCCATGGCGATCTTCGATGTGTACTTGGTATAGGTGACCGAAAGCTGGTCGCGTTCGGGCAGCGACAGGACAAGGCCCAGCGCGCGGCCGCGCGGGATGATCGTGGCCTTGTGGATCGGGTCGTGCTGCGGGACGTTCAGCCCGACGATCGCGTGCCCGGCCTCGTGATACGCGGTCAGCTTCTTCTCGTCCTCGGTCATCACCATGGATCGACGCTCGGCCCCCATCATCACCTTGTCCTTGGCGGATTCGAAATCCTCCATGGTGACGAAGCGGCGGCCGACGCGGGCAGCCATCAGCGCCGCCTCGTTGACCAGGTTGGCAAGATCGGCGCCGGAAAAGCCGGGCGTGCCGCGGGCGATGATGCGCAGATCGACATCGGGGCCGATCGGGACCTTGCGGGCATGGACCGAATGGATCTTCTCCCGGCCCTTGATATCGGGGTTCGGCACCTGGATCTGGCGGTCGAACCGGCCCGGGCGCAGAAGAGCGGGATCGAGCACGTCGGGGCGGTTGGTCGCGGCGACGATGATGATGCCTTCGTTGGCCTCGAACC
>JASBUM010000072.1 GCA_030147905.1 Acidimangrovimonas sp. | reverse complement strand
CAGATGATCGCCGTCGACATGGCCGAGGGCAAGCTCTACCACGACACCGCGATCAAGGACCGCCTGGCGGGCGCGCAGCCCTATGCTGAATGGATCGAGAAGGTCACCGATTTGAACGCGATGCTGCGCGACGTGCCCGAGACGGCGCTGTTCGAAGGCGCCGAGTTGCGCCGCCGCCAGATCGCTGCGGGCTACACGCTGGAAGAGCTCGAACAGATCCTCGCGCCCATGGCCGAGGACGGCAAGGAGGTCCTGGCCTCGATGGGCGACGACACGCCGGCCGCTGTGCTGTCCGCACAGTACCGCCCGCTGAGCCATTTCTTCCGCCAGAATTTCAGCCAGGTCACCAACCCGCCGATCGACAGCTTGCGCGAAAGCCGGGTGATGAGCCTCAAGACCCGCTTCGGCAATCTCAAGAACGTGCTCGACGAGGACAGCAGCCAGACCGAGATCCTGGTGCTGGAAAGCCCGTTCATCGCCAATGCCGAATACGAGGTGATGGTGAAGACCTTCGCCGGTTCGGTCGCGATCATCGACTGTACCTTTCCCGCAGGCTCCGATCAGGAGGCGCTGCGGCTGGGTCTTGAACGGATCCGCGCCGAGGCCGAGGACGCCGTACGCTCGGGCGCGGGGCACCTCGTGCTGACGGATGAACACCAGGGCCCGGATACCGTCGCCATGCCGATGATCCTGGCGACCAGCGCGGTGCATTCGTGGCTGACGCGCAAGGGGCTGCGCACCTTCTGCAGTGTGAACGTCCGTTCGGCCGAATGTATCGACCCGCATTATTTCGCGGTGCTGATCGGCTGCGGCGCGACCACGGTGAACGCCTATCTCGCGCAGGACAGTATCGCGGACCGGATCCGCCGGGGGCTGATCGAGGGCGGGTTGACCGATGCCATGCGCCGCTATCGCGCGGCGATCGACGCCGGGCTTCTCAAGATCATGTCGAAGATGGGGATCTCGGTCATTTCCTCCTATCGCGGCGGGCTGAACTTCGAGGCCGTCGGCCTGAGCCGGGCACTGGTGGCGGAATATTTCCCCGGCATGCACAGCCGGATCTCGGGGATCGGCCTGCACGGCATTCAGCACAAGGTGGAAGAGGTCCATGCCCACGGCTGGCGCGACGGTGCCGACGTGCTGCCGATCGGCGGTTTCTACAAGGCGCGGCGCTCGGGCGAGAAACACGCCTGGGAAGCGCAGACCATGCATATGCTGCAATCGGCCTGCGACGGTGCCAGCTACGATCTGTGGCGGCAGTATTCGGCGGCGATGCGGGCCAATCCGCCGATCCACATCCGCGACCTTCTCGACGTCAAGGCGCTGGGCAAGCCGGTGCCGATCGAGGAGGTCGAATCGATCACCTCGATCCGCAAGCGTTTCGTCACGCCGGGCATGAGCCTCGGCGCGCTTTCGCCCGAGGCGCACAAGACGCTGAATATCGCGATGAACCGGATCGGCGCCAAGTCCGATTCGGGCGAGGGCGGCGAGGATCCGGCGCATTTCCAGCCCGAATCCAACGGCGACAACCCCTCGGCCAAGATCAAGCAGGTGGCCTCGGGGCGTTTCGGGGTGACGGCCGAATACCTCAATGCCTGCGAGGAGCTGGAGATCAAGGTGGCCCAGGGCGCCAAGCCCGGCGAGGGCGGGCAGTTGCCCGGTCTCAAGGTCACCAAGCTGATCGCGCGGCTGCGCCATTCGACGCCGGGCGTCACGCTGATCTCGCCGCCGCCGCATCATGACATCTACTCGATCGAGGATCTGGCCCAGCTGATCTACGATCTCAAGCAGATCAACCCGCGCGCCAAGGTCACGGTCAAGCTGGTCTCCTCCTCCGGTGTCGGCACCATCGCCGCGGGCGTGGCCAAGGCCAAGGCCGATGTGATCCTGATCTCGGGACATAACGGCGGCACCGGGGCCTCGCCCGCCACCTCGATCAAATATGCCGGGCTTCCGTGGGAGCTGGGCCTGACCGAGGCGCACCAGGTCCTGGCGATGAACAACCTGCGCGAACGCATCACGCTGCGCACCGATGGCGGGCTGCGGACCGGGCGCGACATCATCATCGCCGCAATGATGGGTGCCGAGGAATACGGCATCGGCACCGCCGCGCTGATCGCGATGGGCTGCATCATGGTCCGGCAATGCCAGTCGAACACCTGCCCGGTGGGCGTCTGCACCCAGAATGAGGAGCTGCGCAAGAAATTCACCGGCAGCGCCGACAAGGTGGTGAACCTGATCACCTTCTACGCCCAGGAGGTGCGCGAGATCCTTGCCTCGATCGGGGCGCGCAGCCTTGACGAGATCATCGGCCGGGCCGATCTGCTGACCCAGGTCAGCCGCGGCGCCGCCCATCTCGACGATCTCGACCTCAACCCGCTTCTGATCACCGTCGATGGTGCCGCCAAGATCCGCTATGACCGCAACAAGCCGCGCAACGCGGTGCCGGACACGCTGGATGCAGAAATCGTCCGCGATGCCGAGCGCTTCTTCGAGGAAGGCGAGAAGATGCAGCTTTCCTACGCGGTCAGGAACACCCATCGCACGATCGGCGCGCGGGCGTCGAGCCATATCGTGCGCCGCTTCGGGATGCGCAACACGCTGCAACCCGATCATCTTACGGTGAAGCTGTCGGGCTCATGCGGGCAATCGCTCGGTGCCTTTGCGGCGCCGGGGCTGAAGATCGAGGTCTCGGGCGACGCCAATGACTACGTCGGCAAGGGCCTGTCCGGCGGCATGATCGTCGTGCGCCCGCCGATGGCCTCGCCGTTGCGCGCGGCCGACAACACGATCATCGGCAATACCGTGCTCTATGGCGCGACTGCCGGCTATCTCTTCGCCGCCGGCCGCGCGGGCGAGCGTTTCGCGGTGCGCAATTCCGGCGCCCATGTCGTGGTCGAGGGCTGCGGCACCAATGGCTGCGAATACATGACCGGCGGCGTGGCCGTCGTGCTGGGCCGGATCGGCGCCAATTTCGGCGCCGGAATGACCGGCGGCATGGCCTATCTCTATGATCCCGACGGCATGGCCGAGGATTACATCAACGGCGAGACACTGGTGACCTGTGCCGTGTCCCATCCGCATTGGCAGGCCGAGCTGAAGGAACTGATCGCCATGCATGCCCGCGCCACCGGCAGCCAGCGCGCGCAGGAGATCTTGCAGGACTGGCCCGAGGAGAGGGCGAATTTCCTTCAGGTCTGCCCGAAGGAAATGCTGCCGCATCTCGCCTTCCCGCTCAGCGAAGGGAGCGAGGCCATGCCGGCGCAATGAACGGTCGCCACGATGCCCGCTGCGGCCGCTGCGGCCGGGCCCGTCGGCCGGGGTGCGGCGCAGGCAGCACGGCCGGGGTGGTGCCGCGGGGCGGCTTGGGCTAGTGGTAGCGTCGAAGGCGGGGCCCGGCGGTCCCGTCGGACGGGCAGGGGTGTGCATGGCGCGCGCGGCGCAAAAAAGGAAAAGTTCCGCGCGGGCCGGCACGGGCGCGCGCCGCAAGGCGCACGAACCCGCCGCGGCGGTGCTGCCCTTGCGCCGGCGCATCCGGCGCTGGATCATGCGCGCGCTTGCCGCCTATGCGGCGGTGATGGTGGCGCTGATCGTCCTGTTCCGCTTCGTCAATCCGCCCACGACGCCCTATATGCTGTCCGAACGCCTGCGGCTTGGTCAGCTAAACCATGAATGGCGGCCGCTCGACCGGATCGCGCCGGTCGCGGCACGGTCCGTGGTCGCGGCGGAAGACGCCAATTTCTGCCGTCACTGGGGTTTTGACATCGCCGCGATCCGGGCCGCGGCCGAGGCCGGTGCCACGCGCGGCGGCTCGACCATCGACCAGCAGGTGGTGAAGAACGTATTCCTGTGGCAGGGGCACAACTGGTTTCGCAAGGCGCTCGAGGCGATCTGGACCCCGGTGGTGGAGGTCGTCTGGCCCAAGCGGCGCATACTCGAGGTCTATCTCAACGTGGCCGAATTCGCCACGGGCACCTTCGGGATCGAGGCGGCGGCGCAGCATTATTACCTCAAGGATGCGGAGGGGCTGAACGCACGGCAGGCGGCGCTGCTGGCGGCGGTCCTGCCCGATCCGAAGGGCCTCGATGCCGCGCGCCCCGGCCGCTATCTCTTGCGGCGCGCCACCCAGATCGAGGACGGTGCGCGCACGATTGCCGCCGACGGTCGCGCGCAATGCTTCCAGCATTGAATTCCGGCCGCCTTCAGGGCAGGAAAGTGACACCGATCCCGAAACCGCGGACAGGCCCCTCATGAACCGTCTCTTCCATGCACCGCTGTCACCTTTCTGCCGCAAGGTCCGGCTGACGTTGGCGGAAAAGCGGATCGAGGTGGAACTGATCGAGGAACGCTACTGGCAGCAGTCGCCCGAATTCATGCGCCGCAATCCGGCCGGCAAGGTGCCCGTGCTGCGCCTCGACGGGCGCCTGCTGGCCGAAAGCCAGGCGATCTGCTAATATCTGGACGAACGCTACCCGGATCCGCCCCTTATGCCGAAATCGCCCGAGGACCGGTTCGAGGTCCGGCGCATCTGTGCCTGGTTCGACGACAAGTTCCACAACGAGGTCACGGCAAATCTCGTCTACGAGCGGGTCAACAAGAAGCTCACCGGCCAGGGCTATCCGGATTCGCGCAACGTCAAGGCCGGTGCGCAGAAGATCAAGTACCACCTCGACTATCTCGACTGGATCCTGGATCAGCGGCGCTGGCTTGCCGGTGATGTCATGACGCTTGCCGATTTCGCCGCCGCGGCGCATTTCTCCTGTCTCGACTACATCTCGGACGTGGACTGGAACCGCAGCGCGAACGTCAAGGACTGGTACGCGAAGATCAAGTCGCGCCCCGCGTTCCGGACCATCCTGATGGATCAGGTGCCGGGTTTTCCCCCGCCCTCCCATTATGCCGATCTCGATTTCTGATCCGCGCGG
>JASBUM010000070.1 GCA_030147905.1 Acidimangrovimonas sp. | reverse complement strand
AGCGAGACGAAGACCCCGAGCATCAGCGTCTCGAGAACGAGGAAGGCGATCATCAGCTCCTTCACCCGCGACTTCACCTCCCAGCAGGCGCCGATGGTCAGCGGCATCAGCGCGGTGGTCAGCATCACGAACAGCACCGAGATCCCGTCGACCCCCAGCTTGTAATGAAGGCCGAGGATCCACGGGCGGTCCTCGATGAACTGAAAGCCGGTGTTGGACGGGTCGAATCCCGCCAGCAGGAACAGCGAGATCAGGAAGGTCGCCGTGGTGGCGATCAGCGCCAGCCATTTAGCGTTGCGGTCGGCCGCCGCATCGTTGCCCCGCAGGAACAGTGCCAGGATCAGCGCCGCGACCAGCGGCGTGAAGGTGATGATGGACAGAAGATTTGCCATCAGAAGGCCCCCCCGGTGAGCGTCATCCAGGTCATCAGGATGCCGATCCCGATCACCATGGCGAAGGCGTAGTGGAACAGATAGCCCGACTGCACGCGCCGCGCGATCCGGGTGAAGAAGGGCACGATCCCCAGCGCCACGCCGTTGATCGCCCCGTCGATCGTCGCCCCGTCGCCCTTCTTCCACAGCAGCCGGCCAAGCGCGAAGGTCGGACGCACGAAGATCAGGTCGTAAAGCTCGTCGAAATACCACTTGTTGAGCAGGAACAGATAAAGCGGCCGCTGCGCGCGCGCCATCCGCGCCGGCAGGTCCGGCCTGGCGATATACATTACCCAGGCCGTGCCGAAGCCCAGCAGCATCGCCACCGTCGGTGCCAGCGACACCCAGACCGGCAGTTCATGCGCCTTCGCCAGCACCTGATTTCCCGGCGCCATGAAGATCGCCCCCTGACCCGGCTTGGTGGCATGTTCGGCCAGCCCGAAGAAATGGGTGATGGCGCTTTCGCTGCCGAAGAACGGATAGTACCACAGCATCCCCGCGAAAGCCGCGCCCAGCCCCAGAACCCCCAGCGGGATCAGCATCACCATCGGGCTTTCATGGGCATGCTCATGCGCGTGATGATCGCCCCGCGGCTTGCCGTAGAAGGTCATGAACATCAGCCGCCACGAATAGAAGGCGGTGAAGGCTGCGGCGATGACCAGCATCCAGTAGCCGTACATCGAGCCGGCCGCATAGGTGCTCTCGATGATCGCATCCTTCGAAAGGAAGCCCGCAAAGCCGATCGGCAGACCGAACAATTCCTTCGAGAAGGGGATGCCGACGCCGGTGATGGCCAGCGTGCCGACCATCATCATCCAGAAGGTGAAGGGCACCTTCTTGCGCAGGCCGCCGTAGTTGCGCATGTCCTGTTCGTGGTGCATCGCGGTGATGACCGAACCGGCGCAAAGGAACAGCAGCGCCTTGAAGAAGGCATGGGTCAGCAGGTGGTACATCGCCACGCTGTAGACGCCCGCCCCGGCCGCGGCGAACATGTAGCCCAGCTGCGAACAGGTCGAATAGGCGATCACCCGCTTGATGTCGTTCTGCACAAGGCCCACGGTCGCGGCGAAGAAGGCGGTGGTGGCCCCGATGAACAGCACCAGCCCGGCCGCGAAGGGCGCGTATTCGTAGACCGGCGACATGCGGCTGACCAGGAACACACCGGCGGTGACCATGGTCGCGGCATGGATCAGCGCCGAGACCGGCGTCGGGCCCTCCATCGCGTCGGGAAGCCATGTGTGCAGGAACAGCTGCGCCGACTTGCCCGAGGCGCCGATGAACAGCAGCACGCCCACCAGGTCGGCCGCGTTCCAGCGCGTCCACAGGAAGTCGATCCGGGTCTTCGCAAGCTCGGGCGCATGGGCGAAGATCGTGTCGAAGTTGATGCTGTCGGTAAGATAATAAAGCGCGAAGATACCCAGCGCGAAGCCGAAATCACCCACCCGGTTGACGACAAAGGCCTTGATCGCCGCGGCATTGGCCGAGGGCTTCTTGTAATAGAAGCCGATCAGCAGATAGGAGGCGACGCCCACGCCCTCCCAGCCGAAGAACATCTGAAGCAGGTTGTCCGAGGTCACCAGCGACAGCATCGCGAAGGTGAAGAAGCTCAGATAGGCGAAGAAACGCGCCTTGTAGTTCTCGTCCGGGCCCCAGTTCTCGTCATGGGCCATGTAGCCCAGCGAATAGAGATGCACCAGCGACGACACGGTGGTGATGACGATCAGCATGATCGCCGTCAGCCGGTCGAGCCGGATCGCCCAGAACGTGTCCAGCGAGCCCGAGGAGATCCAGCGGAACAGCTCGATATGCTGGGTCGGTCCGCTGAAGGTCAGGAAGACGATCCACGACAGCAGCGCCGCGAGAAACAGAAGCGAGGTGGTCAGCATCTGGGCCGCGCGTTCGCCGATCATGCGCCAGGCGAAACCGGCGATGACGGCGCCAAGGAGCGGCGCGAAGAGAATGATCGTCATCATGCCCTTATCCCTTCATCACGCTGACGTCTTCGACATCGATCGAGCCCTTGGTGCGGAAGAAGCTGACAAGGATCGCAAGCCCGATCGCCGCCTCGGCCGCCGCCACCGTCAACACGAAGAGCGTGAAGACCTGACCGACCAGATCGTGCATGTAGCTCGAGAAGGCGACGAGGTTGATGTTGACCGCCAGAAGGATCAGTTCCACCGACATCAGCAGGACGATCACGTTCTTTCGGTTGAGGAAGATCCCGAAGATCCCGATGACGAACAGGATCGCCGCCACCGCCAGATAATGTTCAAGTCCGATCATTCTCGTCCCTCCGGGTCACTGCCCGTTTTCATCCGTTCAATTCCTGTGCCGCGACGCGGTCGCGGCCTGGCCGGCATCGGGGCTAGAGCCCCTGCCCCGGCTTGACGTCCTTCAGCTCCATCGCCTTGGCGGGATCGCGCCACATCTGTGCCAGCACGTTCTGGCGCTTGACATGGGTGCGGTGACGCATGGTCAGCACGATCGCCCCGATCATCGCGACCAGCAGGATCATCGCCGAGATCATGAAGAGATAGACGTATTTGTCATAGACCAGCATCCCCAGTGCGCGGGTGTTGTGGACCTGATCGACGGCCGGGGCGACGGCTGCGCGCAGGCTTTCGGCCTGCGGCGCGGCGTGCCACACGCCCAGCACCGCGAAGAATTCCATCAGCAGCACCAGCCCGATCAGCAGCCCCAGCGGCAGATACTTGGCCATCTCCGCCCGCAACTCGGCGAAATCGACATCGAGCATCATGACCACGAAGAGAAACAGCACCGCGACCGCGCCGACATAGACGATCACCAGAAGCATGGCGACGAATTCCGCCCCCAGCAGGACGAACAGCCCCGCCGACGACAGGAAGGCCAGGATCAGCCACAACACGGAATGCACCGGGTTGCGCGCGGTGACCACGAAGAAGCCCGAGACCACGGTGACGATGGCGAAAAGGTAGAATGCGAAAGCCGCGACAGTCATGCCCTGCCCTCCTGGTTGTCTTGCCGGCCGGGCCGCATGCCCGCCGCCTGCGCGCCCGCCGCCCCGGCCGGCCGCATGATGCTATGCGCCGTCCTCATCGGTAGGGTGCGTCCACTTCGAGGTTGCGCGCGATCTCCGCTTCCCACCGATCGCCGTTGTCCAGAAGCTTGGCCTTGTCATAGAACAATTCCTCGCGCGTTTCGGTGGCGAATTCGAAATTCGGACCCTCGACGATCGCATCCACCGGGCATGCTTCCTGACAGAAGCCGCAATAGATGCATTTGGTCATGTCGATGTCGTAGCGCGTCGTCCGGCGCGAGCCGTCGTCGCGCGGCTCGGCGTCGATGGTGATCGCCTGCGCCGGGCAGATCGCCTCGCACAGCTTGCAGGCGATGCAGCGCTCCTCACCGGACGGATAACGGCGCAGCGCGTGCTCGCCGCGGAAGCGCGGCGACAGCGGCCCCTTCTCGTGCGGATAGTTCAGCGTCGCCTTGGGGGCGAAGAAATACCGCATGCCGAGGCCGAAGCCCTTGAGGAAATCCGTCAGGAAGAAATACTTGACGGCGCGAGTGATATCGATGCCCATTTCAGCCCCCAATCGCCCAGCGCGCCCAGAAGCCGCCGAGCACAGCGTATTTCGCCAGGAACGAGACGATCACCACCCAGCCCAGGCTCAGCGGAAGGAAGACCTTCCAGCCGATGCGCATCAGCTGATCGTAGCGGTAGCGCGGCACGATCGCCTTCACCATGGCGAAGAGGAAGAAGAAGAACGCCATCTTCAGCACCATCCAGAACGCGCCGTCGGGCAGGCCCGGGATCGGCGACAGCCAGCCGCCGAAGAACAGCAGCGCCAGCAGCGCGCACATCAGGAAGATGGCGATGTATTCGCCGGCCATGAACAGCAGAAACGGCGTCGAGGAATATTCCACCTGATAGCCGGCCACCAGTTCCGATTCCGCCTCGGGCAGATCGAAGGGCGGGCGGTTGGTCTCGGCCAGCGCCGAGATGAAGAACAGCACCACCATCGGCAGATGCGGCAGCCAGTACCAGTTCAGCAACCCGTAGGAGCCGCGCTGCGCGTTCACGATGTCGGTGAAGTTGAGAGATCCGGTGGAGATCACGACGCCCACGATGATCAGCCCCAGCGACACCTCGTAGGAGATCATCTGCGCCGCCGAACGCAGGCTGCCCAGGAACGGATATTTGGAGTTCGACGCCCAGCCGCCCATGATCACCCCGTAGACCTCCAGCGAGGAGACCGCGAAGATGAACAGGACCGCCACGTTGATGTTGGCCAGCACCCAGTGCGGGTTGAACGGGATCACCGCCCAGGCCAGCAGCGCCAGCAGAAAGCTCAGCAGCGGCGCAAGGAAGAAGACGAACTTGTCCGCCCCCGCCGGCACCACGACCTCCTTGACGACATATTTCAGCGCGTCCGCCACCGATTGCAGAAGCCCGAAGGCCCCCACGACGTTGGGCCCGCGCCGCATCTGGACCGCCGCCCAGATCTTGCGGTCGCCATAGACCAGAAACAGCAGGCTGATCATCACGAAGGCGATGACCAGGATGCCCTGGACCACGATCAAGAGCGCCGTTCCCAGCCCCGTATGCAGAAATTCAGCCATCGTGCCTCTTCCTCAGACCGTCGGTATCCCCTGGGCACCGCAATCGCGCACCGTCACTTCGGCGTCGATCGTCTTCAGCCCCGGGGGCAGCGCTGGCGAGATGGTGTAAACCGCATCTCCGCGCCAAATGCCACCCTCTTCCGCCACATTCGTGCGGATGTGCCGCGCGAATCCGTATCCCCGGATCAGCGCATATTGGGCGGCCGCGCAACGCGCGTAGGCTTCGACATCGGCCGCCGATCGCGCCCCCTTCATGGCCACCAGGAAATCCACCAGGTCGCCATCCAGAAGCACCGTCTTGATCCCCATGTAGCGGGGCTTGAAATCCGTCTTCGACGCCGCCGCCTCGGGCACCGGACGCGCGCAGCCGGCCAGAACGACCAGCGCGGCGCCCGCCGCAAGTCCCGATGCGATCGCCCGAGGCCGCATCCCTTCCGTTCCTATTCCGCCGCCATCGGCGCCTCGCGGCGCGCTGCCGCCATGCGCGACAGTTCCGCCATCAGCGTCGAGGCCCGCGCCACCGGGTTGGTCAGGTAGAAATCCGCCACCGCGTTGCGCAGGTCCGCCTGCGCAGGATCGCGCAACGGCAGCCGTTTCCATTCGTTTTCCGCCACCTCGTCGATCACCGCCAGCCCGGGATGCGCCGCCACCAGCGCGCCGCGTAGCTCGGCCAGACTGTCCCAGGGCTGGGTCGCCCCGACCTCGGCCGAAAGCGCGCGCAGGATCGCCCAGTTCTCCTTGGCCTCGCCCGGGGGGAACCCGGCGCGCAGCGCCAGTTGCGGCCGCCCCTCGGTATTGACGAAAAGCCCGTTCTCCTCGGTCCAGGCCGCGCCCGGCAGGATCACATCCGCCCGATGCGCGCCACGGTCGCCATGGCTGCCCTGATAGATCACGAAAGGCCCGCCGTCGGCGCCCTGGGCGATCTCGACCTCGTCGGCACCCAGGTTGTAGATCACCTCGGCGCCGTCGAGCGCGGCCGAAAGCCCGCCCGCCGTGACCGCGCCGACATCCATCGCGCCGACGCGCCCGGCGGCAGTGTGCAGGACCAGAAGGCCCGCGCCCAGCCCCTCGGTCAGCTTCATCGCCTGCGAGAGCACCGCCTCGCCGTCGGCCTCGCGCAGGGCGCCCTGCCCCACGATCACCAGCGCCGGGCGATCGTCCTTGCGCGCGGCACCCGCGGCCTTGACCAGGGCCCCGCGATCGGCGCCCAGATGGTCGTATTCATAGGTCAGATCGGCCGCCTCGCCGATCAGCCGCACCTCGGCGCCCGCCAGCCATGCCTTGCGGATCCGGGCATTCAGAACCGCCGCCTCGTCGCGCGGATTGGTGCCGATCAGATAGATCAGCCGCGCGGCGTCGATATCCTCGATCCGGGCCGTGCCGACATAGGCCGAGCGGTTGCCCTCGGGCAGCTTGGCGCCGTCGGTGCGGCATTCGACATGGCCGCCCTGCCCCTCGATCAATTGCTTGAGCGCGAAGGCCGCCTCGACCGGGGCCAGATCGCCCACCAGCCCCGCCACGCGCTTGCCCTTCATCGCCGCCGCCGCGGCAGCCAGCGCCTCGGGCCACGAGGCCGGGCGCAGCTTGCCACCCTCGCGGATATAGGGCCGGTCGAGCCGCTGCCGGCGCAGCCCGTCCCAGACGAAACGGGTCTTGTCCGAGATCCATTCCTCGTTCACGCCGTCATGGTTTCGCGGCAGGATCCGCATGACCTCGCGGCCCTTGGTATCGACCCGGATATTCGAGCCGAGCGCATCCATCACGTCGATTGTCTCGGTCTTGGTCAGCTCCCACGGCCGTGCGGTGAAGGCATAGGGTTTCGAGGTCAGCGCGCCGACCGGGCACAGATCGATGATATTGCCCTGAAGGTTCGAATCGAGCGTCTGGTTGAGATAGGAGGTAATCTCGGCATCCTCGCCGCGCCCGGTCTGGCCCATCTGGGTGATGCCGGCCACCTCGGTGGTGAAACGCACGCAGCGGGTGCAGGAGATGCAGCGCGTCATGCAGGTATCGACCAGGGGACCGAGATCGAGATCCTCGTTCGCGCGCTTGGGCTCGCGATAGCGCGAGAAATCGACGCCATAGGCCATCGCCTGATCCTGCAGATCGCATTCGCCGCCCTGATCGCAGATCGGGCAGTCGAGCGGGTGGTTGATGAGCAGGAACTCCATCACCCCTTCGCGCGCCTTCTTCACCATCGGCGAATTGGTCCGCACCTCGGGCGGGGCGCCGTCCTTGCCGGGCCGCAGATCGCGCACCTGCATGGCGCAGCTCGCGGCGGGCTTGGGCGGGCCGCCGACGATCTCGACCAGGCACATCCGGCAATTGCCGGCGATCGACAGTCGCTCGTGATAGCAAAAGCGCGGGATCTCGATCCCGGCCTCTTCGCAGGCCTGGATCAGGGTCAGCGCCGGATCGACCTCGACCTCGATCCCGTCGATGATGATTTTCCGAAGATCGCTCATATCCCTACTCCGCCGCCACTTGCGCACAGCCGCGGCTTTGCCAAAGCCGGGCCTGGTCGAGATAGGACCAGCCGAAGGCGCGGTCGCTATCGCCATGTTCCTTCAGATGGGCAAGCCGCGCCAGCGCCTCGTCCAGCGTCGGCCGGTGCCCCGCGGGCACCCACCACATCACGAAATGCATCTCGCCCAGAACCTCGAACCATTCCTGCCGCCGCGCGTAGAACTGGCGATGTACGGTGTTCCAGACGAAATTCTCCAGCGTCGCTACGTCTTCCCAGACCGTCAGGTTCGAGACAAAGCGCGGATCGCCTTCCAGCTTGGTTTCGGTATTGCCGGTGCCTGGCTCTCCCGAGCCTTCCATCATCCACACGAAGCCGGGCATGCGCTTGCCCATGCCGTTGATGCGATCGAGCGCCGCCATGAACTCGGCCACGCGCGGATCGTCGGTGTCGGCGACCAGGCGGCCGATGTTCAACTCGGCCAGGTGATGGTTCTCGGGCTGTTGCATGATCATTCCGCCGCCATCGCGCCGCAGCCCCGCGATTTCCAAAGCTGCGCGTCTTCAAGGTGTTTCCAGCCAAAGGCATGGTCGGTGTCGCCATGCGCCTCCAGATGACGCACCCGCGCCATCCCCTCTGCGATGTTCGGGTAATACCCCTCGGGCACCCACCACATCACGAACCGCACGCTCTCGACCGCGTCGTACCATTCGGCGCGGCGCGCATAGAACTGCCGGTGCACGGTGTTCCACACGAAGGCCTCCAGCGCGCCCGCGTCTTCCCAGACCGACAGCGTCGAGGCCATGCGCGGATTGCCCCCCAGCGCGCCCTCTGGGTCGGTCTGCGCCGCCTCCATCGCGTCATCGTCCAGCCGCCAGACAAAGCCGGGGCTGCGCTCGGCCACGCCGTTGACCAGCGCCAGACCGTCGACGAAATCCTTGACCCGGGGATCGTCCCAGTCGTGACGCAGAACCCCGAAGTTCAGTTCGGCGATATGATGGCCCGTCGGTTGCATTCCTATTCCGCCGCCATCGCGCCAAGACGGCCGGTCTGGCGCGCCTTGATGCGGTCCTCGATCTCGTCGCGGAACTGCCGGATCAGCCCCTGGATGGGCCAGGCCGCGGCATCGCCGAGCGCGCAGATCGTATGGCCCTCGACCTGTTTGGTGACGTCGAAGAGCATGTCGATCTCTTCCATCGCCGCCTCGCCGCGCACCATCCGCTCCAGCACCCGCATCATCCAGCCGGTGCCCTCGCGGCAGGGCGTACACTGGCCGCAGCTTTCGTGCTTGTAGAATTTCGCCAGCCGCCAGATCGCCTTGATGATATCGGTGGACTGATCCATCACGATCACCGCCGCGGTGCCGAGGCCGGATTTCTTGTCGCGCAGCCAGTCGAAATCCATGATCGCCTCGTCGCATTCCTCGGCGCGCAGCAATTGCACCGAAGAGCCGCCGGGGATCACCGCCTTGAGGTTGTCCCAGCCGCCGCGCACGCCGCCGCAATGACGGTCGAGCAATTCGCGCAGCGGGATCGACATCGCCTCTTCGACGACGCAGGGCTGATTGACATGGCCCGAGATCGCGAAAAGCTTGGTGCCGGTGTTGTTGGGCCGGCCGATCGAGGCGAACCAATCGGCGCCGCGGCGCAGGATCGTGGGCACGACGGCAATCGATTCCACGTTGTTGACCGTGGTCGGGCAGCCGTAAAGCCCCGAGGCGGCGGGGAACGGCGGCTTCATCCGCGGCATGCCCTTCTTGCCTTCGAGGCTTTCGAGCATCGCGGTTTCCTCGCCGCAGATATAGGCGCCGGCGCCGTGATGCCGATACAGGTCGAAATCCCAGCCCGAGCCGCAGGCGTTCTTGCCGATCAGCCCGGCATCATAGGCCTCGTCGACGGCCCGCTGCAGCGCCTCGCGCTCGCGGATATATTCGCCGCGAAGATAGATATAGCTGGCATGGGCGCCCATCGCGAAGGACGCGATCAGGGCGCCTTCGATCAGCGTATGCGGATCATGGCGCATGATCTCGCGGTCCTTGCATGTGCCCGGCTCGGATTCGTCGGCATTGATCGCAAGGTAGGCCGGGCGGCCGTCGGATTCCTTGGGCATGAAGGACCATTTCAGCCCGGTCGGGAAGCCGGCGCCGCCGCGCCCGCGCAGGCCCGACGCCTTGACCTGCTCGACGATCGTGTCGCGCCCGCGCGCCAAGATCTCCTTGGTGCCGTCCCAGTGCCCGCGCGCCCGCGCGCCGGCAAGGCTGCGATCATGCATCCCGTAGAGATTGGTGAAGATGCGGTCCTGATCCTTCAGCATTCCCAATTCCTCATTTTCCCCGGCGATCCCGGTCCTGACGCCGCCGCCAGACCCGCCAGGTCACGACCAGCGCCCAGACGAACGCCGCCAATGCCGCCAGGTCGAGCAGAAAGGCATAGCGGATATCCCAGCCCAGCCCGCGTCCCAGCAAATTCCCCCCGACCCAGAGCACACCGGCAACTGCGATCACCACCGCGGCGAGCCGCGCCTGACCTGCGAGATGTGCGTCGTCGTCCGGGTCCGGTTTCGTCATCCTTCCATCCGGTCCTAGCCGGCCTTGCCATCGTTGCGCGCCGCGGCAAGCGCGCGTGCCTGCCCGACCCAGTCGTCGCGGCTTGCACGGCCCTTGAACCCTTCGAGCGCCTCATCCATCCAGGCCACCTGATCGGCGCGCCAGTCGGCGATCTGGTCGAAATGGAAATAGCCCATCTCGTTCAGGATCGCTTCAAGTTTCGGGCCGATGCCCTTGATCTTCTTGAGATCGTCCGCCCCTTGGGGGCGCGGCGCGGCAAGCGGTTCGGGCCGTGTGCCGATCGGGGCCTCGGGACTTGCCATGACCGGCCGGGCATGATGCCTGTCGCCGCGCGCGCGGTCGGCGCCATGCTTGCCCAGCCACGGCGCGCTCACCGGTTCCTCGCTGCCGTCGATGCGCTTGAGCGTGTCGCCCTTGTCCACCGCAAGCTGGACCGAGGCGTTATGCGGCATGCGATCCTTCTCATGCGCCTTCAGGCTGGTCAGCCCGCCCGAGGGTTCGGCGGCATAGCGTCCGTTCTGCGGCCCCGGCACCGGCACCTCGCCCGAAGCCATCCGGTCGAGAAGCGCCTCGAGCCGCTCGGCGGTCAGGTCCTCGTAGTAATCCTTGCCGATCTGGGCCATCGGCGCATTGGCGCAGGCGCCCAGACACTCGACCTCTTCCCACGAGAACTTGCCGTCCGCAGAGACCTTGTGGGGCTGTTCCGCGATCCGCCGCCGGCACACCTCGACCAGATCGTCAGAGCCGCAGATCATGCACGACAGGGTGCCGCAGATCTGGACATGCGCGACCGTACCCACCGGGGCAAGCTGGAACATGAAGTAGAAGGTCGCCACCTCCAGCGCCCGCATATACGCCATGTCGAGCATCCGCGCGACATATTCGATCGCCGGGCGGGTCAGCCAGCCCTCCTGCTCCTGCGCGCGCCACAGCAGCGGGATGATCGCGCTGGCCTGGCGCCCTTCGGGATATTTGGTGATCTGCGCCTCGGCCCAGGCCAGGTTGGCCGGGGTGAAGGCAAAGCTTTCGGGCTGTTCGGGGTGCAGTCGGCGTAGCATCAGGCTTGGGCTCCGGTCGTCTGGGTTCCAGATGCGGCACCATCGCCGCGAA
>JASBUM010000062.1 GCA_030147905.1 Acidimangrovimonas sp. | reverse complement strand
GGGGTGCCCTTCATCTTCGACATGCGCGCGCTCTGGCCGGAGGAGCTGATCACCGCGGGGCGGCTGCGGCGCGGGTCGCTGCTGCATCGCGCCATCGTCGCGGCCGAGCGTCGCTGCCTGCGCCGGGCGGCGGCGGTGGTGTCACTGACCCATGCGGCGGTGGACCACCTGCGGCGCACCGAGCCCGCCGCGCTCGCAGGGCAGCGCGTCGCCGTGATCCCGACCTGTGCCGATCTCGACCGCTTCGTGCCCGCCCCGGCGGGTTCGGGACCGCCCGTTCTGGGCTGTCTGGGGACAGTCCTCAGCGGCTGGTTCCGGACCGACTGGCTGGCGGCGTTCCTTGCGGTCGCCGCACGCCGCGACCCCGCGCTCCGGTTCGCGGTGACCACCCGCGACGACCCGGGCCGGGTGCGGGCGGCGCTCGGGGACGACGGCGCGATCGGGCAACGGTTGACCATCGCCCCCGCACCCCCCGAACAGGTACCCGGCGTGATCGCGGGACAGATCGCCTCGGTGATGTTCTTCACCGAAGGTCTGGGCAAGCTCGGCAGCTCCCCCACGCGGATGGGCGAGGTGCTGGGTTGCGGGGTGCCGGTGGTCGCCAATGCCGGGGTGGGCGACGTCGCACGGATCATCCGCGACCATCGTGTGGGCGTGCTGGCCGAGGGCGCCGATCCCGCCGCGATGGAGGCTGCATGGCAGGCATTGGTGGAACTGCGGCGCGACCCCGAGCTAGGCGCGCGCTGCCGCCGGGCGGCGGAGGAGGTCTTTTCACTTCGGGCCGGGACCGACGCCTACCGGGGGCTTTACGCCGATATCCTGCAATCTACGCCCATCGGGCGCGCCCGCCACCGGGCTGAAACGAAGGGCGCTTGATACCATGTGCGGGCTGACCGGCATATTCGACCCGCGCGACGGGCGCGACGCGGCGCTGCGCCCGATCGTGGCGGAAATGACCCGTCGGCTGCGCCACCGCGGCCCCGACGCCGAGGGCCTGTGGCTGGAGAACGGCGTCGCGCTGGGGCATCGCCGCCTGTCGATCCTCGATCTCAGCGCGGCGGGCGCGCAACCGATGGTATCGGCCTGCGGGCGCTTCGTGATCGCCTTCAACGGCGAGATCTACAATCACCTGGATCTGCGCGCCGATCTTGAGGCGACGGGGGCGGCGCCGGCCTGGCGCGGTCATTCCGACACCGAGACCCTGCTTGCCGCCTTCGCCCATTGGGGGCTGGACGAAACGCTGCGTCGGGCCGCCGGCATGTTCGCCCTGGCGCTGTGGGACCGGCGCGAGCACCGCCTGTCCCTGGCCCGCGACCGGATGGGGGAGAAGCCGCTTTACTGGGGCTGGGCGGGACGCGCGCTTGTCTTCGGGTCGGAACTGAAGGCACTGCGCGCCCATCCCGCGTTTCCTCGTGCGATCTGTCCCGACGCGCTCGCTCACTACCTGCGTTTCACCTATGTGCCGGCGCCGCGCAGCATTCACCCGGGGGTCTTCAAGCTGGAACCGGGTTGTGTGCTGGAAATCGACGGCCGCTTCCCGGCCGTAGCGCCGGACGCACCGTTGCGGCCGGGCGACGCCCATGGCGCGCTGTCGGTCCGGCGCTACTGGTCCCTGAACGACACGATCGACGCCGGCCGGCAAGCGCCGATCACCGATGAGGCCGAGGCGATCGAGGCGGTCGCGAGCGTACTGGCGGCGGCCGTAGGGCGCCAGATGGTGGCCGATGTCCCGCTGGGCGCTTTCCTTTCGGGCGGGATCGACAGTTCGC
The DNA here is from genome assembly GCA_030147905.1 of Acidimangrovimonas sp. Next base: position 2,425 of record JASBUM010000062.1, on the reverse strand, counting down.
TGGTCGTCGCGCTGATGCAGGCGCAGGCGCAACGCCCGGTGCGCAGCTTCACCATCGGTTTCGACGACCCCGCCTTCGACGAATCCCCCCATGCCGAGGCGGTCGCGCGCCATCTGGGCACCGATCACCATACGCTGACGGTAACCGAGGCGGATGCGCGTGCAGTGATCCCGCGTCTGCCCGACCTTTACGACGAGCCTTTCGCCGATTCCTCGCAGATCCCCACCCATCTGGTCTGCCGCGCCGCGCGCGCCCATGTCACTGTGGCCCTGTCCGGCGACGGCGGCGACGAGTTGTTCGGTGGCTACAACCGGTATTTCTGGGGCCCGCGGGTGTGGAACCGGCTGGCATGGATGTCGCCGGCCATGCGGCACGCGCTGGGTGCGGCGATCGGTGCGGTGCCGACGGGCGCCTGGGACCGGATCGGCACGCTCGCGCCGGGGCGGTTCGCGATCGCGCGTGCCGGCGACAAGGCCCATCGTCTGGCGGCGCGGCTGCGCAACGTCGACGATCTCGACGGCCTCTATCGCAGCCTGGTGTCGGAATGGCCGGGCGCGGCGATGATCCCCGCGCTCGGCGCCGAGGCGCCAAGCCAGCTGGACGATCCGCTGCCCCGCGCGCTGGCCGACGATCCGGTGGGCAGGATGATGGCGCAGGACATGCGCAGCTATCTGCCCGACGACATCCTGTGCAAGGTCGACCGCGCCGCGATGGCTGTCAGCCTCGAGACCCGGGTGCCGTTTCTGGACGCGGACATGCTGACGCTGGCCGCGCGGATCCCGGCCGCGATGAAGATCCGCGGCGGCACCGGCAAGTGGATCCTGCGCCAGGTCCTGTACCGCCACGTCCCGCCCGCGCTGATCGAGCGGCCGAAGGCCGGCTTCGGCATCCCCGTCGGGTCCTGGCTTCGCGGCCCGCTGCGCGACTGGGCCGACGCGCTACTGGATCCGCAGCGGCTGGCGGCAGACGGGCTGCTTGATCCCGCACCCATCCGCAGGGCATGGATCGAACATTGCGAGGGGCGCAGGGACTGGACCGTGCGCCTGTGGACGATCCTGATGCTGATGGCATGGCGCGAGGCCGGGGAATGACGGCATGAAGGTTCTGATGCTGCCACGCTACACGCGGCTTGGTGCCTCCAGCCGCCTGCGCATGCTGCAATATGCGCCCCTGCTCGAGGCCGAGGGCATCTCGGTGGCGCAGGCGCCCTTCTTCGACGAGGCCTATCTGACCCGGCTCTATGCCGGACGGCCGACGGCGGGATCCGCCATGCGCGCCTTCCTGCGCCGCATTCGCGACCTCCGACGTCAGGGGGCGGCCGATCTCGTCTGGCTGGAGAAGGAGGCGCTTCCCTGGCTGCCCTGGCCGGTGGAGCGGCTGCTTGGCGCCACGCGAGCGCCTGTGGTCGTCGACTACGACGATGCGGTCTTCCATCGCTACGACCGTCATGAAAGCGCGGCGGTCCGGCGCGTGCTGGGGCGCAAGATCGACCGCGTCATGGCGCATGCGGCCGCGGTCACCGCGGGTAACGAATACCTTGCCGATCGTGCCCGCCTCGCCGGCGCCCAAAGGGTCGAGCCGGTGCCCACGGTCGTCGACACCGCACGCTACCACCCGCGGGAGGCGCCCGGACCGGATGCGCAGCCGGTCATTGGCTGGATCGGCTCGCCCAGCACCTGGACGGAATTCGGCGCCCCGCTCCTTCGCCTGCTGGCCGAGGTGGTTGCGCGCCATGGTGCCGCCTTTCACGCCATCGGCGCGCCCGCCCCTGCCCGGCCGCCGCCAGGATTCGCCTTCCTTCCCTGGTATGAAGAGACCGAGATCGACCGGATCCGGGCGCTTGATATCGGCATCATGCCCTTGTCCGACACGCCATGGGCGCGGGGCAAATGCGGCTACAAGCTGATCCAGTACATGGCCTGCGGGCTGCCCGTCGTGGCCTCGCCCGTGGGCGTGAACCGGACGATCGTCGAAGACGGCGTGAACGGCTTCCTCGCCGAGACCGATGCCGAGTGGCATGCGGCGCTCGGCCGGTTGCTGGCCGATCCCGACCTGCGCCGGCGGATGGGCGCGGCGGGGCGGCGCAAGGTGGAGACGGATTATGCCCTTGACCGACAGGGGCCGAGGCTGGCCGCGCTCTTTCGCGAGATCGGCGGGACGGGAGGCGGGCGCTGATGCTTCTCTACGCCGCCATCTTCGCGCTTCTGGTCCTGCTGCGCTATGCGACGGCCGGGCATCCGCGGCTGGGGCGGCAGGTCTACCCGATCGTGCTGTTCCTGCTATTCGTCTTCACCGCCTTCCGCTACGAGGTCGGCTGCGACTGGTCGGGCTATATCAACCAGTTCGACATCCAGTCGGCGCGCCCGCTGGCCGCCGCGCTTCAGACGCGCGAGCCGCTCTGGTGGCTCACCATGGGGGCGGTGAT
>JASBUM010000060.1 GCA_030147905.1 Acidimangrovimonas sp. | reverse complement strand
GCCGTCCTGGCCTATCTGCTGGGCGCGGTGCCCTTCGGCCTTCTCATCGGCCGTATCATGGGGCTGGGCGACATCCGCAAGATCGGCTCGGGCAACATCGGCGCCACCAATGTGCTGCGTACCGGAAACCGCAAGGCGGCGGCGCTGACGCTGGTGCTGGACGCCACCAAGGGGGCGGCGGCGGTGCTGATCGCGCGCGCGGCACTGGGCGAGGACGCGGCGCAGATCGCCGCGCTGGCAGCCTTTGTCGGCCACATATTCCCGGTCTATCTGGGGTTCCGGGGCGGCAAGGGGGTGGCAACGTTCCTGGGCGTCCTGCTGGCGCTGGTGCCGGTCGTGGGCCTTGCCGCCTGCGCAACCTGGCTGGTGGTGGCGCTTGTCGGGCGCTATTCGTCGCTCGCCGCCCTGGTCGCGGCGGCGACCACGCCACTGTGGCTGCTGGTCTTCGATGCCGGGCGCATGCTGGTGCTGAGCGTGGTGCTGACCATCCTGATCTACATCCGTCACGGCACCAATCTGCGCAGGCTGCGGGCCGGGACCGAACCGCGCATCGGCGGACGACGCGCGCAATAGCGCCCCGTGGCAGCGAAGGACCGGGGCCGGGCAAGGCCCCGCGCGGCGAGGGTTTCCTGTGGCGGGGAAACCGCCAGGCCGGGGGCGGAACCATTGAGCGGGAAGGCGCGCAAGCAGCGCACGTCGCCGCGCGCGCTGGACAGCCGGCATCCCGCCCCCCATTCTTGGAGTAGCGAAAGAAACCGGGGGATATCATGGATTTTCAAACCGCTGTCCGCACCTGTCTTCGCAAATACGCGGTGTTCGAGGGGCGCGCCTCACGTCCGGAATTCTGGTGGTTCATCCTGTTCGTCGTGCTCGGCAAGCTTGTCTTCGGCGTCCTCGACGGCATCGTCTTCGCCTCGATGATGGGGCCGGTGACGATGGGGCCGGGCGTTCACGGCTGGGAGATGGGCGGCATGCTGGGGATCGGCGGCGGGCCGCTGGCGGCGCTGTTCGGGCTTGCGATGCTGCTGCCGAGCATCGCGGCCGGCGCGAGACGCCTGCATGACGTCGGGCGCTCCGGCTGGTGGCTGCTGCTGTGGTTCATTCCGCTCTTCGGCTGGCTGGTGCTGCTTTACTGGTTCGTCCAGCCCGGTCGTGACCGGATGATCGCGCCGTGACGTCGACCAGCGACCAGACGGGCGCCGGCATCGAAGCCCCGTGCGGAGAAATAGCCGCGCCCGTCCATCGCAATCGTCAACCGGCCTCGTCCGTCAGCCGAGTTTGCCGTCAGCCGAGTTTGCTCATCCGTTCCAGCGCCTCGGCGCTGCGCTTGGTATTGTCGTGGATTCCTACGAACAAAAGCAAAATGCCGCCGATGACGATCGCATAGATCACACCGCCGATCATCACCGCCAGGCCGACTAGAATTCCCGGCCCCGATCCGGAAAACATCGTCCCTAGCCCGCCGATCACAGAACCGATCAGAAGGATAAAAACCAGAAGCCAAACAAGCTTTTCAAATGAACCCAAGATAAACTGACGCATGGCGCCCTCATTGCATGAAGCACCTGTCCCACATCATGGTCTCACGAACAGCAGAACTGTGTCAATTCGATATCAATAGCTGTATTCGGCGTAGATCCGGGTCAAATCCCCCGCCCAGGCGCCGTGGTAGCGTTCAAGCAGTTCATCCGCCGGCGCCATCCCGGTTTCCGCGCTGTCCTTCAGCGCGGCCAGAAAATGGGTCTCGTCGGGCAGCATGCCCCCCGCCCCGCCCCGCGCGCGCGCCTTCAGCCCGGCCTCGGAGATCGCCAACACCTCCAGCGCCAGATCGCGCATCCGGATGCCATGGGTTTCGGCCTGCAGCGCATCGACCGAGGCCGCCACCCGCAGTGCCTCGCGGGTTTCGGCGTCCCAGTGCTTGACCAGATCCCAGGCCCCGTCGAGCGCGCCCTGATCGTAAAGCAGCCCGACCCAGAAGGCCGGCAGCGCGCAAAGCCGCCGCCACGGCCCGCCGTCGGCCCCGCGCATCTCCATGTATTTCTTGATCCGCGCCTCGGGGAAGATGGTGGTCAGATGGTCCGCCCAATCCGACAGGGTCGGCTTCTCACCCGGCAGGGCCGGCAATTCGCCCTTCATGAAGTCGCGGAACGACTGGCCCAAAGCGTCGATATATCTGCCGTCGCGATAGACGAAATACATCGGCACATCGAGCGCGTAATCGACATAGCGCTGGAACCCCATGCCGTCCTCGAAGACGAAGGGCAGCATTCCCGTACGCGCCGAATCGAGATCGCGCCAGACCCGGCTGCGCCAGGATTTGTGCCCATTGGGCTTGCCCTCGAAGAAGGGCGAATTGGCGAAGAGCGCGGTCGCGACCGGCTGCAGCGCGAGGGCCACGCGGAACTTCTGCACCATGTCCGCCTCGGAGGCGAAATCGAGATTGACCTGAACGGTGCAGGTGCGTCGCATCATCTGGGTGCCGTGGGTTCCAACCCGCTGCATGTAATCGTTCATCAGCTTGTAACGCCCCTTGGGCATCAGCGGCATCTGCTCATGCGTCCAGATCGGGGCGGCACCCAGCCCGATGAACCGCGCGCCGATCGTGTCGGCGACCTCGTGCACCTCGCGCAGATGCTCGTTCACCTCGTCGCAGGTCTGGTGAATGCTGTCGAGCGGCGCGCCGGACAGTTCCAGCTGCCCGCCCGGCTCGAGGCTGATATTGGCGCCGTCCTTGGCCAGGCCGATGATCTTGTCCTGCTCGAGGATCGGCTCCCAGCCGAAGCGGGCCTGCATCCCCTCGAGCATCGCCCGGATCGAGCGCGGCCCGTCGTAGGGCAAGGGTTCGAGCGTATCGGCTAGATAGCCGAATTTCTCGTGCTCGGTGCCGATCCGCCAATCCGATGCCGGCTTGCAACCCGATTCAAGAAATTCCGCAAGCTGGTCGAAGCTTTCGATCGGCCCGCCGCCGCTTTGTGGAATTGACATGGGGTGGCTCCGATCTGCTGCGCGACTGTCCAGCGCAACTGGTGAAACGCCCGTCCGGCAGTGTCAAGACCGATCAGTTCAGTCGGCGCCGCGCCGGATGCCGGCGCCGCCAGACGATGCACGCCAGTCCCGGCGGGCTTTCCACCGCCGCGATCAGCGCCGCCACTTCCAGCCCCGGAAGCCCGGCAAAGGCGTCGAAAAGCGCCTCGGCGCCCTGTGCGGCCACCGGCACGAATAGCCGCTCGCCTCCCTGCTGCGAGAGCCGCCAGCAACGACGCCCGTCATGATCGACCAGCGCGATCTCGGTGATCGCCGAAAGGCCGGCAAAGCCCCCCTCGGCAGGGCCGAAATAGCCGATCTGCCCTTCGACCACCTGGACCACGCCCGGATCGTCGACGGCGCGGGTGAAGCGAAGCCGTCGCCGCCCGATCACCGCCAGCCCGGCCCCCAGCGCGACGACCGCGGCCCCGGCGACCGCGGCCAGCGCGCCCCCCTGCACGGCGATCCAAAGCCCGGCCAGACCTACCGCGATGCCGGTCAGGACCTCGCGCCAGCGTCTCAGGGTTGCCGTGACCTCGGGGCGGACGAAGGCCATGCCGGCCGCTCAACCGCGCGCGGGCGAGCGGGCCGCGGCACCGGTAACGGCGTCGCGCGGCGCGGTCGCCCCGTCGTCCGGCAGCCCGGGCGCGGCCCCGGCTGTCGCGGAATGCCCGTCCAGCCAGTCGCCCAGCCGCATCTGCCACAGGGTCAGGGCGGCCACGGCGGCGGTATCGGCACGCAGGATGCGCGGCCCGAGCGACACGGGATGGACCCGAGGCATCGCGCCGAGGCGCCTGCGCTCGCCCGCGGAGAAGCCGCCCTCGGGGCCGATCAATATCGCCCAGCCGCCGGTGGCCCCCGCATCTTCGCGCGCGGGAAGGGCCGCGCCCGCGGCACCCGCCGCGCCCGCCAGCTCTTCGTCACAAAAGAGCAGGCTGCGGTCTTCGGGCCAGTCGTCGAGCAGCCGCGCAAGCGGCGCGAGTTCGGCCACCTCGGGAACGTAGGTGCCGCCGCATTGTTCGGCCGCCTCCACCGCATGGGCCTGCAGGCGATCGCGGCGCAAACGTTCGGAATTGGTGAATTCCGTCTGCACCGGCAGGATCCGCGCGGCCCCCATCTCGGCAGCCTTCTCGACGATGAAATCGGTGCGTGCCTTCTTGATCGGCGCAAACAGCAACCACAGGTCCGGTGGGGGCTGCAACGGCCTGCTTCGGCTTTCGCACAGTAGGGTGCCGTTGCGCTTTCCCGCCCGCAGGACGCGCGCCTGCCACTCGCCGTCGCGCCCGTTGAAAAGGGCCACCGCGCCATCCGGACCCAGCCGCATGACGTTGAACAGGTAATGCGCCTGATCCGGGGTGAGCGGAACCGATTGCCCCACCCCCAGCGAGTGCTCTACAAACAGTCTGATCCTTGCCATCGTCATAGGCCAGAACTTATGCCCCAGCCCCAGCGAATGCCAGAGCCAGCAGGCATGGTCGCCGATGCCGTCAGCGGCAACTGGGTGGACCGGCTGGCCCCGGCGCGCGCGCAGCCCTATCTGCGGCTGAGCCGGGCCGACCGACCGATCGGGACGTGGTTGCTGCTGCTGCCCTGCTGGTGGGGGCTGGCGCTGGCCGCGGCGGCTGATCCCCGGGGCCCCGGCTGGTATGATCTGTGGATCGGCGCGGGTTGTGCCGTGGGTGCCTGGCTGATGCGGGGCGCCGGCTGCACCTGGAACGACATCACCGACCGCGACTTCGACGCCCGCGTCGCGCGCACCCGCTCGCGACCGATTCCGTCGGGCCAGGTCACGGCGCGCCAGGCGGCGGGCTGGATGATCGCCCAGGCGTTGGCGGCTTTCGTCATCCTTCTGACCTTTCCGCCCCAGGCGATCGCCCTTGGCGTCGGCTCGCTGGTGCTGGTCGCGATCTATCCCTTCGCCAAACGTTTCACCTGGTGGCCGCAGATCTTTCTGGGGCTGGCGTTCAACTGGGGCGCACTGCTGGGCTGGACCGCACATGAAGGGCGGCTCGGCTGGCCGGCGGTCGCGCTCTATCTGGCGGGGATCGCCTGGACCCTGTTCTACGACACGATCTACGCCCATCAGGACAAGGAGGATGACGCGCTGATCGGGGTCAAGTCGACCGCGCGGCTCTTCGGCGAGGCCACGCGCGGATGGCTACGGTTGTTCCTGGTGCTGAGCGTGGCCCTGATGGGCCTTGCGGCGGTGCTCGCGCTGGTGCCCCATGCCTCGATCATGGCGCTGGTTCTGGGGCTGGGCGCGGCCTGGGGCCTGGGCTGGCATCTGGCATGGCAACTTGGTCGCCTGGATGTGAACGATCCCGATAACTGCTTGTCATTGTTTCGATCCAACCGTGATGCCGGCCTGATCGCTGCGCTGTTTCTTGCTGTTGCCACACTCGTGTGATTGATCCCGCCCCGCCCTGTCCGTAAGGAATACCCGACCCTCAAAATAGCGAATCCACGCGCAGATGCCTCACCTCAGAAAGTTGATCGTTCCCGTCATCTTCGTCGCCGCCGCGACATTAAGCTATCTGGGCGCGATCGCGGCCGCAGGAACAATGGAGCAGCGTGCACGCAACGCGGTGAGCCATCAACTTTCGGTTGCAGGGCTGGAATGGGTGAAGGTCCGTGCCGACGGGTTGCGCGTGATCCTCGCGGGCACCGCCCCGAACGAGGCGGCGCGGTTCCGGGCGCTCACGGTGGCGGGATCGGCAGTGGATTCGACCCGTCTGCGGGACGCGATGGCGGTCAAGCCGGCGAAGGCCATCGCGCCGCCGAAATTCTCGGTCGAGCTGCTGCGCAACGGCAAGGGCATCTCGATCATCGGGTTGGTACCGACCACGCGCGGGCGCGACCTGATCGCGGGCAAGATTGCCGCGCTCAGCGGGGTGAAACGGGTCAGCAACCTGCTGGAGGCGGCCGATTATCCTGCGCCGCCCCACTGGCAGACCGCGCTCGACTTCGGTCTTGCGGCCCTGCCGCTGCTGTCCGATTCCAAGATCTCGATCACCCCTGACAAGGTCATCATCAAGGCGCTTGCAGAAAGCGCCGACCAGAAGGACCAGGTCACGAAGAAGCTGACCGCGCTGGCGCCGAAGACGATCGCGGTATCGATGACGATCACCGCGCCGCGGCCGGTGATCGCCCCCTTCACGCTGCGCTTCGTGATCGATGCCAAGGGCGCACGCTTCGACACCTGCGCGGCCGATTCGCGCGCGGCCGCCGCGCGCATCCTGTCCGCAGCGCGCAAGGCCGGGCTGAAGGACCAGAGCGATTGTACCGTCGGCCTCGGCGTTCCCTCGCCCCTGTGGGCGGATGCCGCCGTCTCCGGGATCGGTGCCCTGAGCGCCATCGGCCAGGGCACGTTGACCATGTCCGACAACGACATCGCGATTCAGGCGGCCAGCGGCACCGACAAGAACCGCTTCGACAGCGCCGTTGCCTCGCTCAAGGCGGGGCTTCCGGCATCCTTCTCGCTGTCGGCGACCCTGCCGAAGGTCGTCAAGACCCGCAGCCCCGAGGCCCCGCTCGCCTTCACCGCGACCCTGTCCGACAACGGCGATGTCGCCCTGCGCGGACGCCTCGAGGACAAGCGCATGCAAGACGCGGTCGACAGCTACGCCAAGGCGAAATTCGGGGTCAAGAAGGTCACCGACAAGGCCATCGCGGAACCCGGTCTTCCCAATGGTTGGTCGACGCGCGTTCTCGCCGGACTGGACGCGCTCTCGCTGCTGCACCAAGGCGCGCTGCTGGTTCAGCCCGACAAGCTGGTGGTCAGCGGGACCGCGGCCAGTACTGCGATCAAGGACAGGATCACCCGCGACCTGGCCGCGAAACTGGGCGCCCAGGCGGATTTCTCGATCGACCTGCGCTATGACAAGTCGCTCGACAAGACGGCGGCGGCCCCCACCCCCGAGGAATGCATCGCCCAGGTCAAGGCTGCCAATGCCGCGCAGAAGATCACCTTCCAGGC
>JASBUM010000055.1 GCA_030147905.1 Acidimangrovimonas sp. | reverse complement strand
AGGCGCGATGACCGAACAGCTGGCCAGCCTGTTCGACGCCGATCCCCGCGCCCGCAACCGCGCAGGCAGGATCCGGCACGCCTCGTGACGGCGGCGCCGGCCCGGGGCCGATCAAGGGACGGCCGGGGCCGCCCGCCCGGGCAGGCAGGCACCGCACCGGCGCCGAAGCCGCCGCGCCCCGGCGCCCCGACCCTTCCCCCTGGTGGCCGTGCCGCGCGATCGGCCCGGCGATCGCCGCAGGCGGCGCGACAGCACGGCGCGGCCGATCCGGCTAGCAGGCGACCGGATCGCGGCGGCGCACGATGGCACAGGGGCCAGATATGGCAGAAGGCACGCGCGCCGGCCGTTGCGCATTAGGGCTTGCACACCGGCCCGCAGCGACTAGCCTGCCCCGGCTTCCGCGCGCGCCCCGGGCCATCGGCCCCGCGCGCGGCGCGTGGCCCAGGATTCGATCGGAGAGCGCAGCCCGTGTTCCAGAATTTCGACATCACCGCGCGGCCCGAACAGGGCCCGCCCCGGCTGGCCGCCCTGCGCGCCGCGATGGACCGGCAGGGCCTTGCGGGATTTCTGGTGCCGCGTGCCGACGCCCACCAGGGCGAGTATGTGGCGCCCCACGACGAAAGGCTTGCCTGGCTGACGGGATTTACCGGATCGGCCGGCCTGTGCGTTGTGCTGCCGGGGACGGCCGGACTTTTCGTCGACGGACGCTATCGGCTTCAGGCGCGCGCACAGGTTGACGGCGCGCATTTCACCCCCGTCGACTGGCCCGCGACCCAGCCCGGCGACTGGCTGCGCACGCAAGCCGAGGGGCTGGACCGGCCGATCGGTTTCGACCCATGGCTGCACAGCGTGGAGGAAATCGCCCGGATCGAGGGCGCACTTGCCGGCACGACGGTCGCGCTGCATCCCTGCGACAATCTCGTGGACGCGATCTGGGACGATCAGCCGCCGCCGCCCGCGGGGCCGGTCCTGCCGCATCCGATCGAACTTGCCGGCGAAAGCTCGGCCGAAAAGCGCGCCCGCCTCGCCGCGCGGCTGCGCGAGGCAGGCCAGCAGGCGGCGGTGCTTACGCTGCCGGATTCGATCAGCTGGCTTCTCAATATCCGCGGCAGCGACATCGCGCGCAACCCGGTCGTCCAGGCCTTTGCGATCCTCTTCGATGACGGGCGGCTGGCGCTGTTCTGTGCCGCGGAAAAGCTTGACGACGCGGTCCGCGACCATCTCGGCACGGCGGTCGAAGTGATGCCGCCGGATGCCTTCGTCTCCGGCCTTCATGCGTTGGCGGGACCCGTCCGCCTCGACCGCACAAGCGCGCCGCTTGCCGTGGCGCGGGTGCTCGAGGCGGCGGGGATCGCAATCGCCTGGGGCGAGGATCCCTGCCTTCTGCCCAAGGCCTGCAAGAACCCGGCCGAACTCGCGGGGCTGCGCGCGGCCCATCTGCGCGACGGTGCGGCGATGGTCGAATTCCTGGCCTGGCTCGACCGCGAGGCACCCGGCGACGGTGGCGCGGCGCGGCCGGATGGCCCCGGCGAGAACGGCGCGCTGACGGAGATCGACGTCGTGCGCGCGCTCGAAGGGTTTCGGCGCGCCACCAATGCGCTGCGCGAGATCAGCTTCGACACGATCTGCGGAAGCGGCCCGAATGGTGCCATCGTCCATTACCGCGTCTCCACCCAAAGCAACCGCCCGCTCGCCCCGGGCGAGGTACTGCTGGTGGATTCCGGCGGGCAATATGCGGATGGCACCACCGACATCACCCGCACCATCGCCATCGGATCGCCGCCGGCCGAGGCGGCGGAGGCCTTCACGCGTGTCCTGCAAGGGATGATCGCGCTGTCGCGCGCGCGCTGGCCCGAGGGGCTGAGCGGTCGCGACCTCGACGGTTTCGCCCGCTATCCGCTGTGGCTTGCGGGGCAGGATTACGACCACGGCACCGGCCATGGGGTGGGTGCCTATCTGTGCGTCCACGAGGGACCGCAGCGGATCAGCCGTGCCTCCGAGGTGGCCCTTCGGCCGGGCATGGTATTGTCGAACGAGCCCGGCTATTATCGTGAGGGCGCCTTCGGCATCCGCATCGAGAACCTCGTGGCGGTAACCGCGGCGCCGTCCCTGCCGGGGGGCGACGATCGCGCGATGCTGTGTTTCGAGACATTGACCTTCGTACCGATCGACCGGCGGCTGATCCTTGCGGATCGACTGACCGCGG
>JASBUM010000053.1 GCA_030147905.1 Acidimangrovimonas sp. | reverse complement strand
GGCGGCGCCTATCTTCTGGCCGAGGTCCATCTGGAAGATGTCTATGCCGACCGGATGAACTCGCTCTGGCCCGAGGTGCGCGACGCGCTGCGCGGCAAGCGTGCCGAGGTCGGCAACGTGCGCCGGCTGGCCTCGCCCAAGAGCGAACTGCGGGTCGAGATCTCGAAGCCCGCCGGGATGAAGACCGCCCTTGCGGCGATCGGCACACTGTCGCAGCCGGTGGTGTCGTTGACCGGGGTCGGACAGCGGACGCTGGCCGTCGCCACCCAGGGCAATGTCATCACCATCCAGCTTTCGCCGGCGGAGAAGCGCGCCACGGACGAACGCACGATGCAGCAGTCGCTGGAAATTGTCCGGCGCCGCATCGACGCGGCCGGCACCCGCGAACCCACCATCCAGCGCGAGGGCAACAGCCGGATCCTGATCGAGGTTCCCGGCATCGGCAGCGCGGGTGAGCTGAAATCGCTGATCGGTACCACCGCGCGGCTGACCTTCAACGGCGTCGTCGGCACAAGCTCGAACGCGAATGCGGTTCCCGGCCCCGGCAACCAGCTGGTGCCGTCGCAGGATCAGCAGGGTCTCTACTATATCATCAAGCAAAATCCCGTCGTCACCGGACAGGACCTGACCGACGCGCAGCCCGCCTTCGACCAGAACGGCCAGCCCGCGGTCAACTTCCGCTTCGACGCCTCGGGCGCGCGCAAGTTCGGCGACTACACCGCCACCCATATCGGCCAGCCCTTCGCCATCGTGCTGGACAACAAGGTGATCTCGGCGCCGGTGATCCAGGCCCATATCGGCGGCGGTTCGGGGATCATCACCGGCAACTTCACCGTCGCCAGTTCGACCAAGCTTGCGGTGCTGTTGCGCGCCGGCGCGCTGCCGGCCAAGATGACCTTCCTCGAGGAGCGCACGGTTGGCCCGCAGCTCGGCACCGACTCGATCCGCGCGGGCAAGATCGCCGCGGTGGTCGGGTCGATCGCGGTCGGGGTCTTGATGGTGCTGGTCTACGGCTGGTTCGGCTGGATCGCCAACCTCGGCCTGATCCTGAACCTGTCGATGATGTTCGGCGCGCTTTCCCTGATCGGTGGCACGCTTACCTTGCCGGGGATCGCCGGGATCGTGCTGACGGTGGGGACGGCCGTCGACGGCAACGTGCTGGTCTACGAGCGCATCCGCGAGGAACTGCGTGCCGCGCGCGGCCCGGCCCGCGCGATCGAACTGGGGTACGAGCGCGCGCTGAGCGCCATCGTGGACAGCAACATCACCACGATGATCTCGGCGCTGATCCTCTATTTCGTCGGCTCCGGCCCGGTGCGCGGCTTCGCCGTGACGCTGGGGCTGGGGATCATGACCTCGGTCTTCACCACCGTCTGGCTTTCGCGGCTGATGATCGTGATGTGGTTCGAACGTCGCCGGCCCAAGACCATCGAGGTGTGACATGCGTTTGCGTCTGGTTCCCGACAATACCAACATCGACTTCTTCGCGATCGCCAAGGTCACCTTCGGCGGGTCGATGGCGCTGGTCGTCATATCGATCCTCGCCGCCTTCTTCGTCGGGCTGAACTTCGGCATCGACTTCCGCGGCGGCACGACGATCCGCACCGAGGCCCAGAACCCGATCAACATCGCCCAGTACCGCGCGGCCCTGCGACCGCTGAACCTGGGCGACGTGTCGATCACCCAGGTCTATGATCCGAACTTCGGTCCCAAGCAGCATGTCTCGCTGATCCGCGTGCAGGCCCAGAAGGGCCAGGAAAGCATGCCGCCGGCGACGCTGCACGAGATCGAGGGTTCGCTCAAGAAGGTAGACCCGACGGTCACCTTCCCCTCGGTCAACTCGGTCGGCCCCAAGGTATCGGGTGAACTGGTCTGGAAGGCGATCATCGCCATCTCGGGTGCCGTCTTCGCGGTGATGGCCTATATCTGGCTGCGGTTCGAATGGCAGTTCGCCCTCGGCGCGGCGGTGGCCACGGTGCATGACGTCGCGCTGACCATCGGTATCTTCGTCCTGTTCCAGATCCGCTTCGACCTGTCGATCATCGCGGCGTTGCTGACCATCGTCGGCTATTCGCTGAACGATACGGTGGTGGTCTTCGACCGGGCGCGCGAGAACCTGATCAAATACAAGAAGATGCCGCTGCGCGACGTGCTGAACCTTTCGGCCAACGAGACGCTCAGCCGCACGCTGATGACGTCCGGGTCCACCCTGATCCCGCTCATTGCGATGCTGATTCTCGGCGGCGACGTCATCCGCGGCTTCGTCTTCGCCATTACCTGGGGGGTTCTGACCGGCACCTATTCGTCGATCTACGTGGCCAAGAACATCGTCCTGATGCTCGGGGTCAAGCGCGACTGGGGCAAGAAGAACGACAAGGGCGCGGGAACGCAATTCGCCGCGAAGAACTGATGCAGATCAGCGAGATCGATTTTGAGGGTGGCGCCCGCCCGATCGACAGCTACGGGCCGGGCTTCTTCCGGATCGGGGGCGCGGTCCATCAGGGGGCGCTGGTGGTCTCTGCGCAATCGGCACGGGAATGGACCGGGCTGGATAATCTTGCCCCGATCGAGGCGCTGATCGGCGAGATCGACGTGCTTCTGATCGGGACCGGGGCCGAATTCGCCGCGGTCCCGGCCGCGCTTCGGAGCCGGCTTGAGGGTGCCGGGATCGGGGTCGAGGTGATGGCGACACCGACCGCCTGCCGCAGCTTCAACGTGCTGCTCGCCGAGGGACGGCGGGTTGCCGCGGCGCTGATCCCGGTCTGATCCAGCCACGAAATCCCGCCGTCTTTTCCGCTGCGGCTTGGCTCGGCCCGCGCCAACCCGCCTCACGCGACCCTGTGGATGCCGAATTCGGGACCGGCGAATTCGGGGACGCCGAGTCCGGGGTCGCCGAGGCCGGGGGTGCCGGGTAGGGGTGTGCCGGGTGGGGGGCGACCGACGGCGCGGCTGACCCTCGTTCCGAAGAGAGCCCGGCGCGATCGGGGCCGGGGGCGGGGGTGAGGCGCCGCGTGCCGTCGCGATCCGTCGTGCCCGGGCGTCAACCGGCGGCGCGGGCGATTCCGCGGATTCATGGCCGGGATAGGCAAAGGTGGGAGCGGCATCGCTGACGCTTGGCCGCCGCCGGCAAAACCGCTAGGGCTTGTCCATGGAGTTGCGGGTTCGGGATCTGGCGGTTGCGCGCGGCGGCATCGCGGTGCTGGAGGGGGTGAATTTCACCCTCGCGGCCGGCGATGTCGTGGTGCTGCGCGGACCGAACGGGATCGGCAAGACCACGCTTCTGCGCTGCCTCGTGGGGCTACAGCCGCCGCTTGCCGGCAGCGTCGACGCCCCGCCCGAGGCGATGGCCTTCGCCGCCCATGCCGACGGGATCAAACCCACGCTGACGGTGGCCGAGAACCTCGAATTCTGGGCGTCGATCCACGGCACCCGCACGATCGCGCCGGCGCTTGCGCGGATGAACCTTGCCGCCTTGGCCGCGCGGCCGGCGCAGAACCTCTCGGCGGGGCAGAAGCGGCGGCTGGGGCTTGCGCGTCTTGTGGTCACGGGCCGGCCGATATGGGTGCTCGACGAACCGACGGTATCGCTCGACGCGGCTTCGGTTGCGCTTTTCGCGGCGATGGTGCGCGATCATCTGGCCGGTGGTGGCATGGCCGTCATCGCGACCCACGTCGCGCTTGGCCTCGATGAGGCGCGGGAACTGGATCTCGCCGCGTGGCGGGCGCGCGCGCCTGCCGATGGGGGCCTGCGCGGCGCCTTCGACGAGGCTTTCCTGTGATCGCGCTTCTGCTGCGCGACCTGCGGCTGGCGCTGCGCGCGGGCGGCGGCTTCGGTCTCAGCCTGGGCTTTTTCGTCATCGTGGTCGTGCTGGTGCCGCTGGGGGTAGGGCCAGAGCGGGCGACACTTGCCCGGATCGCGCCCGGCATCCTGTGGGTGGCGGCGCTTCTGGCCTGCCTGCTGTCGCTCGACCGGATCTTCGCGCTCGACCATGAGGACGGCTCGCTCGATCTGCTGGCGACGGCGCCGATCCCGCTTGAGGGGGTCGTGGTGCTCAAGGCGCTGGCGCACTGGCTGACGACGGGGCTGCCGCTGGTGCTGCTGGCGCCGATCCTGGCGGTGCTGATGCAGCTTCAGGCGGCGAGCTTCGGCTGGCTGATGGCGAGCCTGCTGCTGGGCACGCCGGCGCTGTCGATGATCGGCACCTTCGGCGCGGCGTTGACGGTGGGACTGCGGCGCGGCGGGCTGCTGTTGTCGCTGCTGGTGCTGCCGCTTTACGTCCCGACCCTGATCTTCGGCGCCGAACTGGTGCGCCGGGGCGGGGCCGGCCTTGGCGTGGAGGGCCCGCTTCTGTTTCTCGCCGGCATCACTGCGGGGGCCGTGGCGCTTCTGCCGCTTGCGGCGGCTGCGGCATTGCGTATCAACCTGCGATGACCGGTTTCATGCTATGAATTCGAGAGCACAAAAGAATTGATCTAGACCTGCTTCATGTCCATCTGGAAATACGCCAACCCCCGAACCTTCGTCGAGACCAGCGGCAGGCTGCTGCCCTGGCTTGTCCCGGCGACGTCCGCGTTGATGGCGGTGGGGCTGGTCTGGGGCTTCTTCTTCACCCCGCCCGACTATCGCCAGGGGGCGACGGTGAAGATCATCTTCCTGCATGTGCCGGCGGCGATGCTGGGGATCAACGTCTGGCTGATGATGCTGGTGGCCTCGGTCATCTGGGTGGTCAGGCGCCACCACGTCAGTGCCCTCGCGGCCAAGGCCGCGGCACCGGTGGGCGCGGTGATGACGCTGGTTGCGCTGGTCACCGGCGCGATCTGGGGCGAGCCGATCTGGGGCACCTGGTGGGCCTGGGATCCGCGGCTGACCTCCTTTCTGATCCTGTTTCTCTTCTATCTGGGCTACATCGCGCTTTGGGCCGCGATCGAGGATCCCGACACCGCGGCGGACCTGACCTCGGTCCTGTGTCTGGTGGGGTCGGTCTTTGCGCTGCTTAGCCGCTATGCGGTCGATTTCTGGGCACAGGGGCTGCATCAGGGGCCAAGTCTGACGATGACGCAAAGGCAGCATGTGGCCGATGCCTACTGGTATCCGCTGATGATCTCCATTACCGGGTTCCTGCTGTTCTTCGTCACCATGGTGCTGGCGCGCACCCGTACCGAGATACGTCTGCGCCGGCTGAAGGCGCTCGAGGCGCGGGAGCGGATGGAATGATCTGGCCGCTGCTGGGCAAATATACCGTTACGGTGCTTTCGGCCTATGGGGTGGCGATCGTGCTGATCGCGGCACTGGTGCTGGCCACGGTGATTCGCGGCATCAGGGTCCGCCGCGCACTCGAAGAGACGGAAAGACGCCGGAAGGAGGGGCGCGCGCATGGCTAGATTGTCGCCGTTGATGTTGATCCCGCCGGCAGTCTTCGCGGGCCTCGCGGTGGTGTTCTGGCTGGGCATGAACCGACAGAATCCCGATGCGCTGCCATCGGCCATCATCGGCAAGGAGGCCCCGCCGGTGCAACTGACGCAGCTCGGCGATGGCGCGCCCTTCGTCGATGCGACGCTGCGCGACGGCAAGGTCAAGCTGGTCAATTACTGGGCGAGCTGGTGCGTGCCCTGCCGGGTCGAGGCGCCGATGCTGGGCAAGATGGCGGCCGAGGGCATCCCCATCTACGGCGTGAACTACAAGGACAGGCGCGAAGCCGCACTCAAGTTCCTGGCGGAACTTGGAAATCCCTTTGCCGCGATGGGTGCCGACCGGCAGGGGCAGATGGCGATCAACTGGGGGGTCTATGGCGTGCCGGAGACCTTCGTGATCGACGGCCGCGGCCGCGTCGTGCTGCGCTTTCCGGGGCCGATCACCCAGGATGTCCTCGACAAGACGATCCGCCCGGCGATCGCACGCGCGGCGGCGGCATCCGCCTCCGCGGCGGTGGTCGGCGCGGGCGGCTGACGCCAGGCGCGGACCGCTGCCCGTCTGACCGGCGCCGTCGCGAACCGCCTCAGGCTGATGGGCGGCGGGGCCGCATGGCCCGCGCTCGAGGCCTTGCCCGATCGGTATGGCGGATGCCCCGGCGATCCCGCGCATGGCGGCGTCTGCCGGCCGGGGGCCGTATTCACGACTCGGCCGGAGGGATGTGTTATAAGCGGTATCCCTGATACCGACTTTCTTTCGTCACCGACAGGAGCGGGCGCCGGCCCACGCACCGGATGCGTGATCTTCGGCGGATGGTCGTCCCGCCCCTGCCATCGTCATGGAGAACGGCATGGTCGAGACGATAGGCAACCCGATTTCATGGACGGCCAGGGTGATCGGCGGCGTCGGTCACCATCTGGGGGGCATCGCGCACGCGCTGGCCGGCGATCCGCCCGAGAGGCTGCCGCGCGTGCGCCGGATCGGGCGCGCCGACCTGTTCGAGGCCCTGCGACTGGGCCTGGCCGATTTTGTCGCGCTGCGTTCGGACGTGCTTGGGTTGTGCCTGTTCTACCCTGCCACGGGGCTCGCGCTCTGCTGGGTGGCCTTCAGCGCCGCGAAGCTGCCGCTGATCTTTCCGTTGATTTCCGGATTCGCGCTCCTGGGGCCGCTGGCAGCGGTGGGCCTCTATGAGATGAGCCGGCGACGCGAGGAGACGGGTCGGGCGAGCTGGGCCGACGCCTTCCGCGTGGTCGCCGCACCGGCGCTTGGCGCGATCGTCGTGCTGGGGCTCTTTCTGGTTGCGGGCTTCGCGCTGTGGCTGCTGGTCGCCGACGGCCTCTATGCCCTCACGTTGGGGCCGGCACAGCCCGCCTCCGCCGCGGCATTCCTGCACGACCTGTTCGCCACACCGGGCGGCAACCTGCTGATCGTGCTCGGCGTTTCCACCGGTTTCGTCTTCGCGGCGACGGTGCTTGCGGCTTCGGTGGTGGCCTTTCCGCTCCTGCTCGATCGCGATGTCGGGCTGGTGGTGGCGGTGGTAACCTCTGTGCGGGTCGCGGCCAGAAATCCGGGTGCCATCGCGGGCTGGGGTGCGATCGTGGCGGGGTTGCTGCTGCTGGGCTCGATCCCCGCACTGCTGGGGCTGGTCGTGGTAATCCCGGTTCTGGGTCACGCGACCTGGCATCTCTATCGCCGGGCGGTCGCCGCGCCCTAGGCCGCGCAGGCCGGCCGTTTCGGGCGACGGCGGCCGCGGTCAAGCCCCGCTTGCGCCCCGTCAGGGCCATGGCGATGGCTTGTGCCGGATCCCGGTGGCACGGCGGAGCCGAATGGCCCCGCGCGACCCGCCGGATGGCCACCCGGGCCGAATTGGCGCCGCCGGACCGGCAGGTCCCCCCCCGCCGGGCGGAGGGGGCCGATCTTCGTGCCGCGGTTCCGGGACCGTGCGGCGCCGGCGCCGGTTGCTCAGCCGGCTTTGGCGAGGTTGCGCAGCACGTAATGCAGCACGCCCCCGTTCTGGACATATTCGACCTCGATCGCGGTATCGATCCGGCATTTGAGCGTGATCTGCCGCGTCTTGCCGTCGGCATAGGCGATGGTGCAGGGCACATCCGAAAGCGGCTTCAGATCGCCTTCGAGCCCGGCGATGGTGATCTCTTCGGCGCCGGTCAGGCCAAGGCTCTTGCGGGTGTCGCCGCCGGTGAATTCGAACGGGATGACGCCCATGCCGACGAGGTTGGAGCGGTGGATACGCTCGAAGCTTTCGGCGATCACCGCCTTGACGCCCAGAAGTGCTGTGCCCTTCGCGGCCCAGTCACGGCTCGATCCCGCGCCGTATTCGATCCCGCCCACGACCACGAGCGGCTTGCCCGCCTCCTGATAGGCCATCGCCGCGTCGAAGATCGAGGTCTGCTGGCCGTCCGGCCCCAGCGTATAGCCCCCCTCGACCGCTTCGAGCATCTCGTTGCGGATGCGGATGTTGGCGAAGGTGCCGCGCATCATCACCTCGTGGTTGCCGCGGCGCGATCCGTAGGAGTTGAAATCGCGCGGCGCCACCTGCCGTTCGGTCAGATAGCGGCCAGCCGGGGTTTCGGGCTTGAAGCTGCCGGCGGGGCTGATGTGGTCGGTGGTGATCATGTCGCCCAGAAGCGCGAGGATCCGTGCGCCCCGGATGTCGTGGATTTCGCCGGGCTCCTTCGACATGCCCTGGAAATAGGGCGGGTTGCGGACATAGGTCGAGCTGGGCGGCCAGTCGTAGGTTTCGCTGTCGGTGACCTCGACCGCCTGCCAGCGCTCGTCGCCCTTGAAGACATCGGCATATTTGGCCTGGAAGGCCTCGCGGGTCACGGTGGCCTCGACGAGCCGGGTGATTTCCGCGGTGCTGGGCCAGATGTCCTTCAGATAGACGGGCTGGCCGTCGCGTCCGGTGCCCAGCGGTTCGGTCGTGAGGTCGATGTTCATGTCGCCCGCAAGCGCATAGGCCACGACCAGCGGCGGCGAGGCGAGGTAATTGGCGCGCACGTCCGGGCTGATGCGGCCCTCGAAGTTGCGGTTGCCCGAAAGCACCGAAACAGCGATCAGGTCGTTGTCGGCGATGGATTTCGAGATTTCGGGCTGCAGCGGGCCGGAATTGCCGATGCAGGTGGTGCAGCCGTAGCCCACGAGGTTGAAGCCGATCGCGTCGAGATCCTCCTGCAGGCCGGCGGCCTCCAGATAGTCCGACACCACCTTCGATCCGGGCGCAAGCGAGGTCTTGACCCAGGGCTTGCGCGTCAGCCCCAGCGCGCGTGCCTTGCGCGCCACCAGCCCGGCGCCGATCATGACATGCGGGTTCGAGGTGTTGGTGCAGGAGGTGATCGAGGCGATCACGACCGAGCCGTCGTGCAGCCTGTAATCGGCGCCCTCCACCGCGCCCGACTTGCGCGGATCGGCCGGGGCCGCCGGCGCGGGGCCTTCGGCCGCCATTTCCTCGGCCGCGGTGCTGGCGACAACGCCGCGATATTCGTTCACGACCTTGACGAACGCATCGGCGGCATTGGTCAGCGGCAGATAATCCTGCGGACGCTTCGGCCCCGAGATGGCCGGCACGATGGTGCCCATGTCGAGTTCCAGCGTCGAGGAATAGACCGGCGCGTAATCGGCGCCGCGCCACATGCCATTGGCGCGGGCATAGGCCTCGACCAGCGCGATACGCGCCTCGTCGCGGCCCGACTGGCGCAGATAGCGGATGGTTTCGGCGTCGACCGGGAAGAAGCCGCAGGTGGCACCGTATTCGGGCGCCATGTTGGCGATCGTCGCGCGATCGGCCAGCGGCAGATGGTCGAGCCCGTCGCCGTGGAATTCGACGAATTTGCCGACGACGCCGTGCTTGCGCAGCATCTCCACGACCTTCAGCACCAGATCGGTGGCGGTGGTGCCCTCGACCATCCGCCCGGTCAGCCTGAAGCCGACGACCTCGGGGATCAGCATCGAGACCGGCTGGCCCAGCATCGCCGCCTCGGCCTCGATCCCGCCCACGCCCCAGCCCAGGACACCCAGGCCGTTGATCATCGTGGTATGGCTGTCGGTGCCGACCAATGTGTCAGGATAGGCGATCTGCGCGCCGTTCTGATCGGCGTCGGTCCAAACCGTCTGGCCGAGATATTCGAGGTTGACCTGATGGCAGATCCCGGTGCCGGGCGGCACCACGCGGAAGTTCTGGAATGCCTTCTGGCCCCATTTGAGGAACTGGTAGCGTTCGATATTGCGTTCGTATTCGCGCTCGACATTGACCTGAAAGGCACGCGGATTGCCGAATTCGTCGATCATCACCGAATGGTCGATGACCAGATCGACCGGGTTGAGCGGGTTGATCTTCTGCGCGTCGCCGCCAAGGGCCACGATCCCGTCGCGCATCGCCGCCAGATCGACCACCGCCGGCACGCCGGTGAAATCCTGCATCAAGACGCGCGCCGGACGATAGGCGATCTCGCGCGGGTTCTTGCCGCCCTTGTCGGCCCATTCGGAGAAGGCGCGGATATCGTCGGTGGTCACCGTCTGCCCGTCCTCGAAGCGCAGCATGTTCTCCAGCACCACCTTGAGCGCGGCGGGCAGACGGGCGAAACGGCCCAGCCCGGCCTCTTCGGCGGCGGGGATCGAATAATAGGCGTAGTCGCCGCCGCCGGCCTTCAGGCTCCGGCGGGTCTTGGCGCTGTCATGTCCGACGGTGACGGTCATCGTGACCTCCTGGCAAATCGTTTCGCGATCGTCGAGCGCTGTCATGCCCCAGCGGGGAAGGCGGCGCAAGGGTATGGCGCC
>JASBUM010000051.1 GCA_030147905.1 Acidimangrovimonas sp. | reverse complement strand
GCGTGCCGGATGTGCCGGTCTGCGCAAAGCTCGCGACCGGCTGCTGCAACAGCAATGCCATGCAGATGGATGAGGTCGTGGTCTTCAGGATGGACAGGCTCATGATCGCTCCGCCTTCACAAAGGGATACCCGGTTCCAGTTCGCGCGGCACGAAGGCCTGGTCTCGCCATGGGTGACGTGACCCGACCGGCGCCGCGACCTCGCGCCGGAGGATTTCGGATTTCGGTGGGCCTTGGCCCGAGGGCCGGCCAGTCAGGTTGCCGCCCGGCGCGCCGCGTGCATGGCGACGGCCGGACAGGTGCACAAGGCGAAAACTAGCGGCGCGGCCGGCGCCGGCAACGTCCGGGGCGAGCGTGGGCAAAACCCCGCCTGAAAGGCCCCTCCAAGGATGTTGCGACCGGCAAGAAGCCGCCCGTTCCGGCCGGAAGGCCGGGTATCGTCACCGGCCGGCGTATCCCCGCCGGGGGCGCGGGGCCTACGGGCACGACGCCCGGCCTGCCGGCCCTGGGACTGCCGGGAAGGGCAGGATACCGGGCGGCAACGATCTGGCCCGTTCGCCGAACCCGCAGCGGCAGCCGCGGCCGGTGCCGCGTTCCCCCGGTCGGGGGTGGCGCGGGCCGGCGCGCCCCGCCCGGGCTCGCAATCATGACGGAGGAGGGGCCCGGCCGGGTTCCGGTTCCATGGGTGCGGGGCGGCCCGGCCATGCCTGTCGGGGGTTCTCCCCAGGCTGCGGCGCCGGGTTCCGCGCAGCTGCCGGTAGCGCCCTAGTTTCCCGCCCCCGCCGGCGCGAGGAAGCTGCGCGTCGCAGCCTCGAGCCCCGATTGCCGGGGCCAGCTCTCCAGCGCGGGCACCTGCCCCCCGGCCCCGAGCGCGCCCTGAAGCGACCGGCAATGAGCTGCCGCATCGCCGCCGCCGGCGATACATTGTCCGAAGGCGGCCGCGGCCGCCTCGCGGTGTCCCTCGCGCCACGCGTTCAGACCGACCAGAGCCTGGCTTACCGAAGTGCGATCGACGTTGTTGAGAAAGGTCGACGCCCACAGATCGCCCCGGCGAAGCGCGGCGATGCCGTACCATGCGTTGGCCGCCGGGTCCCACGGATGCTGCTTTATCACGCTCTTGAAGATCTTCGCTGCGCCGCGGAAGTCGCCGCCTCCGAGCTGCGCCACCCCCTGACGCAACGCCTGCGTCGGCGCCTCGGCGCGTGCCTTCGCCAGCGCGGCGCTGGATAGAGGTCCGGGCGGCGCCACGCCCAGCACCTGCCTGGCATCGCCGTCATTCATCAGGCATTTCCAGTCCCCGAAGGAAGAGACATAGCACAATCCGGTGGCCCTGGTCTGGTCGACCCGGCTGCAGTTGCGCGGCCCCATTGCAATTCCATCAGTGCCGCCAAGGGGATCACATATGTACAGCTGGAAGCGGCCCCGGATCGGATAGCGTAGACGGGTGGTATCGCCATCGGTAATCAGCGACACCGCTTGCTGCGCGGGCGGGACGCCTCGGCCAACCTCGATCTGGACATTGCGAACCAGATACAGGGCGCCGTTGCTCAGCTTTTCCCGACGGCAGATGAAATACTGCCGGGCCAGCGCCGGAGAGATCGGCCCGGACCGCGGCTCGGTGCGCGAGCGGCAGCTTCGTGGACCCGGAGCGCCGAATTCCAGCCCGGCGAGCGGATGCGAGACCAGCAGGTCCGACGCCGCCCCGTCGGGAGCGGATGCCGCGGCGGCCGGCGCAGGAGGGGGCGCGGCAACCGGAGGCGCGGACCGCGCGGGGGCGCTGGCCGGCTGGGGCGCCCCGCCGGACTGCGGGAGGGCGGCGGCCATCCGGCACAGCGTCGCACAGGGCTGCGAGGCAAAGGCGAGGATGACATGTTCGAGACGCGATGCGGTCGGCGGATCGGCCTGCGCCACCGTATCGGCGGCGGCGCGGATCGCCACGTTGCGCAAATTGCGCGGAAGCTTCGCCGCGATCTGCGGTGCGGCCGCATCAAGCGCCGCCGCAATGGTCGCGCGCCCCGACGGCGACAGCCCCGGCATTGCAAGCGCGCGGCTGGCGGCGGCGAAATCCGACGCGATCCCCGGCAAAATGCCCTCCAATCGTGCGCGCTGAGCGCGTTGGGCATCGGATAGTTGCGGCCCGTCCATCCCTCGCGCAGCATCGGCCGCCGCCTCGAGCAGCGCGGGCATGGTTCGCACCATCGCCACCTCGGCCCGCGCGATCTCCGCCTGATAGTTGAGATCCCGTGCATCCTGCGCCGAGGCTTGTCGGGCGTTGATCACGCCGACATAGCGTGCGAGCACGTGAACCTGCAGCGCGAGCATCTCGCGCAGCTTCGCGACATCGCCGGCCCGGTAAGGCGGCTGACCCGGCAGACCCTGCGGATCCCAGAGGCCGGCGAGAACGGGAGCCGCTACCGGATCGTCAAGCCGCGGCAAGGCGCCGCCTGTCCCGGCCGCGGCGGCCAGCGCGAGAAACCGCGCATAGGACGAGACCAGCTGCGCCTGGCCGGAGGCGGAAACTGCGGCCCCGGCGTCGCGCGGCGATCCCCCGGCGACCGCGACGGCCGCCATCACCAGTGCGCATTTCAACAACTTCTGTCCAGGTGCGCGCCTCATGGCCCTTCCTTTGCGCTCCTGCACCCTGGGGGTCGCACGGGAACCGGCCGCTCCCGGCCGCCCCGCGGCGGGGCCGACGGGCGGGCGGTTCATTGCGCCTCCGCCCGGATCGCGACATCCTGCGTCAGCCGCGACGGATCACCGCGCAGGGCCGCCAGCGTCGCGAAACCCACGCCCTCGGATCGCTTCGCGCTCAGCGTGGCGCTCAGTGTCGCGCCGCCGTTGAGGAACCGGCCGATCGCGCTGGCCAGGCTTGCCGCCTCGGGCGAGCCGCCAAGCGTGGCCAGAACCGCCGCCTGCGCGATGCCCGACACCCGTGCCCTGACCGCATCCAAGCTCGTCTTCTGCTCCTTGGCGACGCGGGCCATGATCACAGGACCCAGCCCGGCATCGACCACCTTCACCGCCAGCCGCTTGAGCGTCAGTGCCATCGCGGCCTTGAGTTCGGCCGTGGCGTCGCTGCTGAACAGATCGGGCGAGGCATTCCCGAGAACCGCCGAGGCATCGACCGAACCGAGACCGCGCGCCTCCACCGCCA
>JASBUM010000037.1 GCA_030147905.1 Acidimangrovimonas sp. | reverse complement strand
GCCGCTCGGCCGCCCGCGGGGTCGCGCCCGCCGCATCATCCCCGGCGGTCGGAGCGCGTGGCGCATCCGCGCGGGCGTCGGGATTCTCCGCTGCCCGATCCTGTCCCGCGGGCTTCGGCCGCGCTGTCGTGGCGGGGGCCTTCGGCTTGCACCAGTGGGGCGGGGGGCACAGCCGGATCGCCGAGGCCGGCC
The DNA here is from genome assembly GCA_030147905.1 of Acidimangrovimonas sp. Next base: position 1,646 of record JASBUM010000037.1, on the reverse strand, counting down.
GGCGTGGGCGGGCGTACGAGGCCTGCGGCCGCGACCGGCGCGGCGACCGCCGCCGCCGCCGCGATGGCGATCTGGCGGCGCACCGTCGTAAGGATCCGGCGATGCAGGCGCGCGGTGCGGTTGCGCAGATGCATCACCGCCAGCACCGGCTGGTCGATCGGCTCGGCGCCGGCGACCGGATGGGCGATACCCTCTTCGGCGAGTTGCCGCGCGCTTTGCTCCAGCACATAGGCCGATCCGCCGAGCGCGCGCAGCATCCCGACGATCGCCGCCTCGTGCCCCGAGGCCAGAGGCGCGTCGCCCAGCTTCGGCAGCAGGCGCCGTGCCTGGGCGGTGAAGGCGGGGGAGTATTCGGCGCGGATATGGGTGTCGGCGCGCAATGTCGCCACGCTGCTGCCGGCCTCGGTCGAGACCAGCCGGTAGCGGATCTCGCCCAGCGTTTCGAAATGCAGGTCAGGCAGCGCGCGGGGGGTGAAGATGACGCCGAAATCCAGCCCGCCCGAAAGGATCTCGGCGCAGGTCTGGGTGGAATAGTCCAGCTCGATGTAGAAGGCCGCGCCGGGCAGCGTCTCGCGCAGCGCCACGACCCATTCGCCGATATGACTGGTGGCGAGGTCGTGCTGGATCCCCAGCCGCAGGCTCAGCGCGCCCTGGGCGCCGGAGCCGACGGCGCGCAGGCTCTCGGCCCATTCGCGGCGGAGCGAACGGGCGAAGGGCTCGAACTTCAGCCCCTCGGTTGTCAGTGCGACGCCGGCCCGCGATCGGTCGAACAGGCGCCCCCCCACCGCGGCCTCGAGCGCCTGCACACGGCTCGAGACGGTGGACTGGGTGACACCCAGCCGCTCGGCCGCGCGGTGAAAGCTGCGGCAGGATACCAGTTCGAGAAAGGTGTCCAGAAGCTCGACCTGCATCGCCCGCCCCTGATCGGATTTCCCGATCAATAGCGCGCTTCCGGCCCGATTGAAAGCGCGTCGGCAGCGCCGGATAGTGAAGGCAAGGCGCGCGTTCCTGCCCGCAAGGGCCGGGGCCGTGGCGGGCAGATCGGCGGCTGCCGGAGCGGCGGCGGGCAGGACGGGGAGGCGCGCGATGGGCGAGGTCGTGACAAGGCTGGAGACGGTGCGCGGGCGGCGCGCGGGCGGGCGCGCGGCGCGCGTGGGATTGCGGGCCGCACCCCTGGCCGAGGACCGGCGCCCGGTGCGGCCGGGCATGCCGGGCGGGCAATACCGCCCCCTCACGTCCGAGGGCGTGGCGCGTATCCATACGGCCGCGCTCGACGCGCTCGAACAGATCGGGCTGGCCGATGCGCCGCCCTCGGGCATCGCCATCCTGACCGGCGCCGGCGCGATCCTCGGCGAGGACGGGCGCATCCGCTTCCCGCGCGCGCTGGTCGAGGACATGCTGGCCCGCGCCGCGCGCGGCATCACGCTCAATGCGCGGGAGCCGCGGTTCGATCTGCATCTGGAGGGATCGAGGGTGCATTACGGCACCGCCGGGGCGGCGGTCCATGTCGTCGATGCGCTGACCGGAGACTATCGCGATTCGACGCTGGCCGATCTCTATGATGCGGCGCGGCTGGCGCAGCATCTCGACAATGTCCACTTCTTCCAGCGGACCATGGTCGCGCGCGACGTGCTGGACAATTACGA
>JASBUM010000022.1 GCA_030147905.1 Acidimangrovimonas sp. | reverse complement strand
CGCGGCGGATCGCGGCGCGGTCGGCACGGTCGAGATCCTCCTGCCCGAGATGGACGAAATCGCAACCCAGATCGATCGCCAGCCGCCAGTGGTCGTTGACGATCAACTGGCAGCCATGGCGGGCGCAGGCGGCGCGGGCGGCGATGATCTCGGCGCTCAGATGGGCCTCGTCGTCGGATTTGACGCGCAACTGCACGAGGCTAATGCCGAGGGGCGCCAGCCGCGCCACCCAGGCAGCGCTGTCGACGATCGGGTAGAAGGGATCGAGCCGGATCACGACAGCGCCGCCATGCCGAAGATCGGGGTCGAGGGCTGGGCCATGTCGCGGGTCTCCATCAGTTTCGCCTCATGGGCGATGCGGCCGGCGACCACCGCCCCGGCGAAGGCGCCGGCCATCGCGGCCGGGTCGCCGGCCTTGGCCACTGCGGTGTTCAGAAGCACCGCGTCGTAACCCATCTCCATCGCCTGGGCGGCATGGCTGGGCGCGCCGATTCCGGCATCCACGATCAGCGGCACTTCGGGGAAATGCGCCCGCATCGCCCGCAGCCCGGCGGGGTTCTGCAACCCCTGGCCCGAGCCGATCGGCGCCCCCCACGGCATCAGCACCCTGCAGCCGGCGGCAAGAAGGCGTTCGGCCACGATCAGATCCTCGGTGGTGTAGGGAAAGACCTCGAAACCCTCGTCGGTAAGGATCCGCGCCGCCTCGACCAGCGCGAAGACATCGGGTTGCAGCGTGTCGGCATGGCCGATCACCTCGAGCTTGATCCAGGGGGTTCCGAACAGCTCGCGCGCCATATGGGCGGTGGTGACGGCCTCCTTCACGCTGTGGCAACCGGCGGTATTGGGCAAGAGCCGGCAGCCGCTTTGGGCCAGAAGCGCGCGGAAGGCGCCGCCGCCCATGCCCTCGCGGCGCAAGGAGACGGTCAGGATCTCGGCGCCGGAGGCGGCGATCGCCTGGTCCAGAATTGCGGGCGAGGGATATTGCGCGGTGCCCAGAAGCAGGCGGCTTTCGCATTCGTGGTCGTAAAGGCGCATCCTATCCTCCGGCCATGGGCGACAGGACCTCGATCCGGTCGCCGGGTTCCAGCGCCACAGCGGCGCGGCGGTCGCGGGCGACGAATTCGCCGTTCAGCGCGGTGGCGACGCTGTGCGGATCGAAGCCGCGCTCGTCGAGAAGCGCAGCCAGGGTCGCCGCTGCGACCTCTTCGGGGCGGCCGTTGATCTCGATCTTCATCGGGTGACCTCCCCGGCCTGGGTTTGCGCCGCACGGGGGCCGGCCGCACCGGAGCCGGGGGGGCGGATCTCGGCGGGGCGATTGGTCAGCCGGCGGGCCAGATCCTCGGCCAGGGCGGGGGCGGAAAGAAATCCGTGACGGTAAAGCCCGTTCACGTGGAGCCGGCCGCCGGCTTCGCGGATCGCCGGGATATTGTCGGGGAAGGCGGGGCGCAGCCCGGCGCCGAGTTCGACCACGCGCGCCTCGGCAAAGGCCGGATGCACGGCATAGAGCGCGCCCAGCAATTCCATCGCCGAACGTGCGGTGATCGGGCCTGGATCATCGCTTTCGACCATGGTCGCGCCGATCATGAAACGCTGGTCCTCGCGCGGCACGACATAGAGGGGAAAGCGCGGATGCAAGAGCCGCACGACGCGCGAGAGCGACAGATCGGGCGTCTCGACCATCATCATTTCGCCGCGCACGGCGCGCAGATCCGGCAAGGCATCGCGCGCGGTGAGGCCGCGGCAATCGACGATGCGGCGCCCGTGCGGGGCCCCGCCGGTGCCGAAGCGCAAGACCACGCCGTGCGCGCGCAATCTCTGCATCAAGGCCGTCATTGCCGCGCGCGGATCGAGATGGGCCTCATCTTCATAGAAAAGCGCGGTTTCGAAGCGCCCGGCGAGGTCAGGCTCCAGCGCCGCGATCGCGGCCGCGTCGAGCCGGCGGTGGTTCGCGGTCAGCCGGGCGAAGCGGCGGGTCTCTGCGGTGTCGCGCGGCGGCGCCACCACCAGCGTGCCGTGCCGCATGACGCCCGGCACCCGCGCCGCCCACCATTGCGCGGCATCACGGCCAAGCCGCACCACCTCGGCCGGGGCGGATTCGGATTCGCAATCGGGGGCGAGCATGCCGCCGGCATACCACGACGCGCCCCTCGGGTCGGGGTCGGGGTCGATCACCTCGACCGTCAGGCCCCGCTCGGCCAGGGCGGTGGCGCAGCACAGCCCCGCCACCCCCGCGCCCAGAACGCTGACATCCATGGCCGCAGCCCTCAGCTTTCCTCGTCCACCGGCAGATAGATCTCGCCCGCTTCCTGGAACTTCGCCGCCATCGCCGCCATGCCTTCCTTCTGCGCCTCGGCGCGGATGTCGTGGCTGATCCGCATCGAGCAGAACTTGGGCCCGCACATCGAGCAGAAATGCGCGACCTTGTGCGCCTCCTTGGGCAGGGTCTCGTCATGCATCGAGCGCGCGGTTTCGGGATCGAGCGAGAGGTTGAACTGATCCTCCCAGCGGAACTCGAACCGCGCCCGCGACAGCGCGTCGTCGCGGGCCTGGGCGCCCGGATGTCCCTTGGCCAGATCGGCCGCATGGGCGGCGATCTTGTAGGTGATCACCCCGGTCTTGACGTCGTCGCGGTCGGGCAGGCCGAGATGTTCCTTGGGCGTGACATAGCACAGCATCGCACAGCCGAACCATCCGATCATCGCCGCGCCGATACCGCTGGTGATATGGTCGTAGCCCGGCGCGATATCGGTGGTGAGCGGGCCAAGCGTGTAGAAGGGCGCCTCGCCGCAGGTGGTCAATTGCTTGTCCATATTGGCCTTGATCTTGTGCATCGGCACATGGCCCGGCCCTTCGATCATGACCTGGCAATCCTTGGCCCAGGCGATTTGCGTAAGCTCGCCCAGCGTCTCCAGCTCGGCGAATTGGGCCGCGTCATTGGCATCGGCGATCGAGCCGGGGCGCAGCCCGTCGCCCAAGGAGAACGACACGTCATAGGCACGGCAGATGTCGCAGATTTCCTCGAAATGCTCGTAGAGGAAGCTTTCGCGGTGATGATGCAGGCACCATTTGGCCATGATCGAGCCGCCGCGGCTGACGATGCCGGTGGTGCGGCTGACGGTCAGCGGGATGTAATGAAGCCGGATTCCGGCGTGGATGGTGAAGTAATCCACGCCCTGTTCGGCCTGTTCGATCAGCGTGTCGCGATAGACCTCCCAGGTCAGATCCTCGGCCACGCCGCCGACCTTCTCGAGCGCCTG
>JASBUM010000010.1 GCA_030147905.1 Acidimangrovimonas sp. | reverse complement strand
GCCTCCGTAGAAATGGCGCTCCTTCGAGAACATGTGCATGCTCCCGCCCTTGCCCTTGGAATAGCCGCCCTCGCGTCCGGTCAGTTCGGCCATCACGCCCTTGGGGTCCATGCCGCAGGCCAGCATATGGCCGTGGTCGCGATAGGAGGTGACCCGCTTGTCGCCTTCCGAGGCCGCGGCCTCGAGCCCGACGACCACCGCCTCCTGCCCGATGTAGAGATGGCAGAAGCCGCCGATCAGTCCCATGCCGTAAAGCTGTCCCGCCTTTTCCTCGAATCGACGGATCAGGAGCATCTCGCGGTAGAACTTAAGCAATTCCTCTTTCGACGTGTTCGACTTGGCGGTGGATCTGCGTGTGGCCATCTCAGGAAGCTCCCGTAGTCTTCTTGATAGTTCAATATTAAACTACCCTATATCCTATCGTATCCGCAGGTGCGAGTGCAAATTCGGCCACCCCGCCCGCGCCCACCGGGACCGCCCGGCCGCAGCCGCCCCCGCCGGTGGTTCCACGCGTCGGGGCCGTTGCCCGGCGAGGGCACGGACCGGCCGCTTCAGCGGATGACGATCTCGTCGGGGCGCAGATAGCCCAGCACTTCGCGCGCCTGCTGGCCCAGGAGGTCGAGGTCGAGATACTTGTCCGAAAGGCGGCGGGTCCTGTTCTTGAGCACCGCAAGCTGCGCCGCGAGCGCGTCGCGCTGATCGCGCAGCGTGGCAGCCTCGGCCTGGACCTGAACGTGACGGAAGACGCCGTTTTCGCCCTGGACGGCGGCGAAGGTGAAATAGCTGCCGGCCATGAAGGCGGCGGTGAAGTAGATCACCGCGCCGATGTTGGGTCGCCTTGCGGGATTGTTCATCTCGGTCTCGTTTCAGCCGTATCGAAGCAGCCGCTGCGGACTGACGCAACGATTCTGTCACAGAAGGCTCGCTTTGTGAATCCCCCGGTGGCACATTCCGCGACAGGGCCGGCGGCGGTGGCGCGCGCGTCGCGCGGTCCGGCCGATGCGCAGGATGGATGCGCGGGCAAGGACACGAGGAGAACCCCATGCTGCCGCCGCGATCCGAACTGCCGGGACATGCCGTCACCAACCAGCCGCAGGCGCGCGGCGACGCCGACCTGTGGGCCGATGACCCGGCGCTTTCGCGTCACGCCCGCGCGGGCGGGGCGGATGCGCGGCATCTGGCGGCGCGCGGCGTCGCGCTGGGCGGGGCGGAGATGCGGGCGCTGGGTCGCGAGGCGATGCGGGTTCCGCCCGATCTGCGCCTGTTCGATGCTGGCGGCCGGCGCCTCGACGAGGTCGTCTTTCACCCTGCCTATCACCGCCTGATGGCCGAGGGGATCGGCGCGGGCTACGCCGCGCTGGCCTGGGAAGGCCGGGGGGAGGAAGGCACGACGGCGGAACGCACGGGGTCAGAAGGCACGACGGGGGACGGCACGCGGGCGGCAGGCCGCGCCGAGGCAGGCCGGACGGGCGGCCATGTCGGCCATGCGGCGCTGGTCTACATGCACAGTCAGGTGGAGCCGGGCAGTTGTTGTCCGATGACCATGACCCATGCCGCGATTCCGGCGCTCGCGGCGGATCCGGCGCTGTCCGCGATCTGGCGGCCGAAGCTCGTCTCGCGCAACTACGATCCGGCTGTCGCGCCGTTGTCGGCCAAGCGCGGGGCGACGCTGGGCATGGCGATGACCGAGAAGCAGGGCGGCTCGGACCTGCGCGCCAACAGCACCCGAGCCGAGCCCGAAGGCGCCGGCCTCTACCGGCTGACCGGGCACAAGTGGTTCTGTTCGGCACCCATGTCGGACGGGTTCCTGACGCTCGCGCAGGCGCCCGGGGGGCTGACCTGCTTTCTGGTTCCGCGCTGGCTGGAGGGCGCGCGCAACGCGATCGCCATCCAGCGGCTGAAGGACAAGCTCGGCAATCGCGCCAATGCCTCGGCCGAGATCGAATACCACGGCGCGCTGGCCCATCGGCTGGGTCCCGAGGGCGCGGGCGTGCGCACCATCATCGAGATGGTCCATCACACGCGACTCGATACCGCCATGGCGCCCGCGGGGCTGATGCGCGCGGCCCTGACCGAGGCGCATCACTGGGTCCAAGGGCGCAGCGCCTTCCAGCGGCGGCTGATCGATCAGCCGCTGATGGCCGCGGTGCTCGCCGATCTGGTCCTCGACTGGGAAGGCGCGACGGCGCTGGGTCTGCGGGTGGCGCGCGCCTTCGACGGACGGAGCGAGAGCGAACGCGCCTTTGCGCGCCTTGCGGTGGCGCTGGCGAAATACCTGTCGAACAAGCTGTGCCCGATGGTGGTGGCCGAGGCGATGGAGGTGATGGGCGGCATGGGCTATGTCGAGGATACCGCCATGCCGTGGCTTTACCGCGAGGCGCCGCTCAACGGCATATGGGAAGGCTCGGGCAACGTGATCTGCCTTGACATCCTGCGCACGCTGGCGCGTGAGCCGGCAGCCGGCGCCGCGGTCGATGCCGAACTCGATGCGCGGCGCGGGGAGGACGGGCGGTTTGACACGGCGCTGGCGGCCCATCGCGACCGCTGGCCGGGTCAGCCCCCGGAAGCCGAGGCGCGCTGGTTCGCCGAAAGCCTGGGGCAATTGCTGACCGCGGCGGTGCTGATGGCGGAGGGTGACGCGGCGGCGGCAGAGGGCTATCTTGCCGGCCGGCTCGCACGCGCGGGCGGGCGCAGCTTCGGCACCGTGCGGGGCCTCGACACGCGGGCGCTGCTTGCCCGGCTTGGGCCCGGGCCGCAGTGAAGGGCGGTGTGATCCGGGGGCCGGACGGGGCCCGGAAGGCCGGAGAAGGCCGATGCCGGAAAGCGGGCGGGCCCGCTGCCCGGTTCCGCGGCGCCGCAAGGGCCGGTCATGAGGGGGATGGGAATGGGACTGGATGATGATATCGCCGCGATAGAGCGGCAGGAAAGGGCGCTGCGGCTTGCACATTTCAACGAGGACGACGCCTGGCGTCTGGGCGGGCTGCTGCGGGCCGAGGCGGCGCGCCGAGCGCTGCCGGTGGCGATCGAGATCCGCGGCGCCGGCCGCGTCCTGTTCCTCGCGACGCTGCCCGGGTCGAGCCCGGACAACGCCGACTGGCTGCGGCGCAAGGCCAACCTGTGCCTGCGTCTCAACATGGCCTCCTATCGCTACGGCCGCCATCTGGAACGGAGCGGCGCGGCCCTCGGCACCGCCCGGGGCCTGGACCCGGCCGATTACGCAGCCCACGGCGGTGCCTTTCCGGTCCATGTCGCGGGCACCGGCGTGGTCGCGGCCCTGACGGTATCGGGCCTTGCCGAACGGGAGGATCACCGCATAGCCGTCTGGGGCCTTTGCCGCCACCTCGGCCGCGACCCGTCCGAAATCGACCTTCCCGAGACCTGAAGGGGGCGCCGATCCCCGCGTGCGCCCGAATGCGCGCGCGCTCGCTTGCGCCCCGGTCCCTCGCGGGCCCCGGCCCATCTTTCGTTCATAA
>JASBUM010000008.1 GCA_030147905.1 Acidimangrovimonas sp. | reverse complement strand
GCGGACGCGCCACCTGGGCCAGCACCCGCCCCGAGGCGTCGACAAGCACGCCCTTGCTCTCGAAAGTGCCGATGTCGACGCCGATCGTGCATCGCCCGCCGGCCTCGGTTTCCCTCGCCTGCCCCATGACATCCCCCCGATATGGCGCGCAACGCGCATCTTCATCATCCGGGCCAAATACCGCCCCGCCGGAGGCGTCCGCGGCCATGCCACAGGACCCCGCGCCCCGGCGTGCCGGGCACAGCCCCGACCAAGCACCCCCGCCTGGTGCCGGACCGGGCCACAATAGCGCGGAAGGGATTGGGACGGAAACCGAAACATACTAGCATGTCAGCATCGGAGGGGCGAATCCATGACGCTTGAAACCATTCACTGGCAGCGCGCGGGCGGCCGCGCGATCGACTTCACCCGGCTGGGCTTCGGCACCGCGCCGCTGGGCAATCTCTATCGGGCGATTTCCGAGGATGCGGCCCAGGCGTCGCTGGAACGGGCCTGGACCGCCGGCATCCGCTATTTCGACACCGCGCCGCTCTACGGCTTCGGCCTGGCGGAGACCCGGCTCAACCACTTTCTGCGCGGCCGCCGGCGGGACGATTATGTCCTGTCGAGCAAGGTCGGCCGGTTGCTGTCCCCGGCCGATGCCGAGACCCGCAGCGGCGCAGACCGCTGGTTCGAGGTGCCCGCCCGGCGCGAGATCTACGACTATGGCTATGACGGGGTGATGCGAAGCCTCGAGGCCTCGCTCGAACGGCTCGGGCTCGACCGGATCGACATCCTCTACGCCCACGACCTCGACCGGTTCAACCACGGCGGCCCGGGCGCGCTCGAGGTCCGGCTGGAGGAATTCATGGCGGGCGGCTACCGCGCCTTGCTGAGCCTGCGCGAACAGGGCGTGATCGCAGCCTTCGGCGCCGGGGTCAATCAATGGCAACCCTGCCAGTGGCTGGCGGAACGCGGCGATTTCGACCTCTTCCTGCTCGCGGGGCGTTACACGCTACTCGAACAGGAGGCGCTCGACAGCTTCCTGCCGCTGTGCGTGGCGCGCGGGATCGGCATCGTCATCGGCGGCCCCTACAACTCCGGCATCCTGGCCACCGGCCCGCGCCCGGGCGCCTATTACAACTACGACCCGGCCCCGCCCGGGATCCTCGAGCGCGTCCGGCAGATCGAGGCGCTTTGCACCCGCCACGACACGCCGCTGATCGCCGCAGCCCTTCAGTTCCCGCTTCACCATCCGGCGGTGGTCTCGGTGATACCCGGCGGCCAGGGTCCCGAGGAACTGGCCGGAAGCCTCGCAGCCCTCGCGCACCCGGTGCCCCCGGCCCTGTGGGAGGCGCTGCGCGCGGCGGGGTTTTTGCGCACCGACGCGCCGGCGGGCTAGTGCGATGCGGATCGATGCCCATCAGCATTACTGGAACCCCGCGCGCGGCGACTACGGCTGGATGCCACCCGACGAGCCGCGCCTGAACCGTCCCTATCTGCCCAGCGACCTCGCCCCGCAACTGGCCGCGGGCGCGATCGGTGGAACCATCCTTGTACAGGCCGCGCCAAGTGTTGCGGAAACCGAATATCTGCTCGGGATCGCCGATTGCACGCCCTCGGTCCTGGGCGTCGTGGGCTGGGTCGATTTCGATCGACCGGGCGAGATCGCGACGCTCCGGCGGCTGGCGCGACACCCGAAATTCCGCGGCGTGCGGCCGATGATCCAGGACATCGCCGATCCCGAATGGATGCTGGGTGCCAAGGTGCAATGGGGCTTTGCCGCGCTTTCCGATCTGGGCCTTCGCCTCGATGCGCTGGGTTTCCCGCGCCATCTGGCGCCCTTCGCGGAACTGATGCGCCGCCACCCCGGACTGCGCGTGGTGGTCGATCACTGCATGAAACCCGAGATCGCAAGCGACCAGGCCGCCGCC
>JASBUM010000004.1 GCA_030147905.1 Acidimangrovimonas sp. | reverse complement strand
ACCGATCTGGCGGAGGCGGTGGCGCTGGCGCATGATCTTGGCCATCCGCCTTTTGGCCACACCGGCGAGGATGCGCTCCATGCGCTGATGGAACCCTATGGCGGTTTCGACCACAACGCACAGGCCTTGCGCATCGTCACCCGGCTGGAACGGCACTACGCCGATTTCGACGGGCTGAACCTGACGTGGGAAACGCTCGAGGGCATCGCCAAGCACAATGGTCCGGTGACCGGGCCGCTGCCCTATGCGCTGGCCGAGGTCAACGCCGAGTTCGAGCTTGAGCTTGCCACCCATGCCAGCGCCGAGGCCCAGGTCGCCGCGGTGGCCGACGATGTCGCCTACAACCACCACGACCTGCACGACGGGCTGCGTTCGGGCCTGTTCACCGAGGCCGATCTGATGGAACTGCCGGTCACCGGGCCCGCCTTTGCTGAGGTCGATCGCCTTTATCCGGGGCTGGAGCCGATGCGCCGGCGTCACGAGGCGCTGCGGCGGGTCTTCGGCGAGATGGTCGAGGATGTCATCGCCGTCGCCCGGCAGCGGCTGGACGCGGCCAACCCGCAGAGCGCCGACGAGATCCGCGCCATGGGCACCACGATCATCCGCTTCTCGAAACGTCTCTATCAGGACCTCAAGGCGGTGCGTTCCTTTCTTTTTCACCGGATGTATCGCGCCCCCACCGTGATGGAGGAACGCGCGCGCGTAAGCGATGTGGTGCGCGCGCTTTTCGCCTTCTACATGGCCCATCCCGAGCAGCTTCCCGCCGAATGGCGGCGCGGTACGCGGGACGCCGCCGACGAGACCGGGACCGCACGCGTGGTGGTTGATTACGTCTCGGGCATGACGGATCGTTTCGCGTTGCGCGAACATGCCCGCCTGATCGGAGATGACCGCCCATGACACCATCCGCCCCGATCCGCCCGCGGCCCGACACCGGCCGCGCGGCCCTAGCCGCCTTGCCCAAGCGTGCCGGGAATCCGGCCCCGGGGCCCGGATGCCGTGACGCCGATCGGTTCGCGGCCGCGCATGGCGTGCGGCGGGGCGGGGCGGGGCGGCGGAGGCTGGCGCCGGCGGTGTCTGCGGCGCTGGTGCTGGGGCTTGTGGTGGCGCTGCCCGCGCTGGCCGAGGCGGCCGGGCTGAGCGGGGTTGCCGGCCAGCCCAAGGGGCCTGTGGCCGGGCAGGGGATGACCGAGGCGGGCGGCAAGCTGCGCCCCGAGGTGGCTTTCGCGCTTGTCGGGGTGATCGGCGTGGGCGCGCAATGGCTGGCCTGGCGGCTGCGCATGCCGGCGATCGTTCTGATGCTGCTGGCGGGGCTGGCGGTCGGCCCGGTGGCCGGCATCCTGCGGCCCGAACGCGACATCGGGGCGATTTTGGGGCCGATGATCGCGGTGGCGGTGGCGATCATCCTTTTCGAGGGCGGGCTCAACCTCGACTTCAAGCGGCTGGGCGACGCAAGGATCGGGGTGCGGCGGCTGGTCTGGCTGGGCGCGCCGCTGGGCTGGCTTCTGACCACGCTGGCCCTGCGCTGGGTGGCGGGGTTCGGCTGGGGGCCGGCGGCGGTCTTCGGCGGGATCATGATCGTCACCGGACCTACCGTGATCGCGCCGCTCCTGCGTCAGGCGCGGATCGCGCGGCGGCCGGCGGCGCTGCTGCAATGGGAGGCGATCGTGGGCGATCCGCTCGGCGCGCTGGCGGCGGTCCTCGCCTTCGAGGTTGTCCTTGCCAGTCAGAACGCCACCAGCGTGGGCGGCGCGGTCTTCGCGATCGGCATCGGCCTTGCGGTCGCGGCGGCGCTGGGCATGTCGGTGGGCTACCTGCTTGTACGGGCCTTTCGCGGGGGGCATGTCGCCGAATACATGAAGGTGCCGATCCTGTTCTCGGCGGTGCTGATGGTCTTCGCGCTCGCCGACGGGGTGCTCGACGAAAGCGGGCTGCTGGCGGTGACGCTGATGGGCGTGGTGATCGCCAATGCCGAGCTGCCGTCGGTGGACGAATTGCGCCGGTTCAAGGAAAACGCGACCGTGCTGCTGGTCTCGGGTGTCTTCGTGCTGCTCTCGGCGGGGCTGACGGTGAAATCATTCCGCGATCTCAACCTGTCCGAGGTGATCTTCGTTGCGGTGGTGTTTCTGGTGGTGCGGCCGGCGACCGTCTTTCTGGCGCTGCTGGGCAGCCCGGTGCCGTGGCGCGAACGGCTTCTGGTGGCGCTCAGCGGGCCGCGGGGGATCGTGCTGGTGGCGGTGGCGGCACTTTTCGGGCAGCGTCTGGTCGGGGTCGGCATGGCGGAGGGCAAGGCCTTCGCGCCGCTGGCCTTCCTGATGGTCGGCGTCAGCGTGGTGATCTACGGCTTTTCGCTGCGGCCGCTGGCGCGCTACCTCGGGCTCGGCGGGGCCGAGGTTCCGGGCGTCATTTTGGTGGGCGCGACGCGCTGGGCGGTCGCGCTGGCCGAGGCGCTGGGCAAGGCCAAGGTGCCGGTCCTGATCTCCGATCCCGACCACCGCCGGCTGGCGCGGGCGCGGGGGGCGGGGCTCGAGGTGTTCTCGGGCGATATTCTTTCGGAGGTGGCCGAGCATAACGTCGAACTGGTCGCCTATGATATCGTCATCGCGGCGACCGACAACGACGCCTACAACACGCTGGTCGCGACCGATCTGGGCCCGGAATTCGGGCGCGACAACGTGTTCCAGACCGCCCGCGACGGGGAAGAGCGCGAAAGGCTTGCCCTGCCGCCCAGCCTTGGCGGGCGCGGGCTGGTCGACAGGCTCAGCGCAGCCGAACAGGATTCGCGGATGATCGACGGGTGGAGTTTCGGCATCACCCGCCTGACCGAGGAATTCCGCCTCGAGGACTGGCGCGCAAAGCGGCCGCGCGGGCTGGTCGTTGGGCAGATCGACCAGCAGGGGCGGGTGGCCTTCCTTCAGCCCGACGACGAATTGCGCGACCAGCCCGGTACGCGGCTGCTGACCTTCCTGCCGCCCGAGGACGGCCCCGAGGCGGCGCGCCATCCCCCGGCACCGCCCGAGGGCGCCGGGACCGGCCCGGGCGGCCTTGCCGGCGAGATCGTCACCGATGATGCGGATGACGCAGGCGGCGGCCGGGGTGGCGCGGCGCGTGATCGAGCCGGCCATGACCGCCGCGACGGCAAGGGTGCCGGTAACGGCAAGGGCGGTGGTGACGGCAAGGATGATGACGGCGGCGACGGCGGCGGTCACGGCGCCCATCGCGGCAAGGACAGGACGGGCGGCTTCGGCCATGGCAGCGACGGCTGACAGCGGCGTGGCAGGGCGCCGGGCGGCATGATCGGGGGGTGATCGGTGTGAACCGCTGCGGGCGGCGCGCCGTCGCCGGTGGCTCTCTGACCATGCATTCGCGCGCATTGAACCACGGCCATGCCGGGCGTCGCCGGGCGGCTGCGCTGGCGCCGGGATGCGCGCGTGGTACGGGCCGGAGGCTGCCGGGCGGGTGACGACGGGCCCGCCGCGCCCGGGGCGGTGCCGCCGGTGGCCGGGTCGTCTGCACCGGCGGTGGCCGGTCAGGGGCCAGGGCCGGTTGGGGCGGGGCCGGTCAGGGGCCGGTCGGGGCGGGGTCAGGATTAACGCCCGCGCGGCGCATGGTAAACCCGGCGCCAGCAAAGGACATGCCCATGAACCTCTTTTCGGAAATCCGCGAACTCGTGCTCCGGTCGCTGGCGGCGATGCAGGCGGAGGGCGCGCTCCCGCAGGGTCTTGCCTTCGAGCAGGTCACCGTCGAGCCGCCCCGCGATGCGGCCCATGGCGACATGGCCACCAATGCCGCGATGGTGCTGGCCAAGCCCGCCGGGCAACGCCCCCGCGACATCGCCGAGGCACTGGCGACGAAGTTGCGCGATGACGGGCGGATCGCGCGGGCCGAGGTCGCTGGGCCGGGCTTTCTCAACCTCGATCTCGCGCCGGAGGTCTGGCAGGGGCTGGTCGGGCGCGTGGTCTCGCTGGGGCGCGACTACGGGCGCAGCGGGATGGGCGAGGGCCAGAAGATCAACGTCGAATTCGTCTCGGCCAACCCCACCGGGCCGATGCATGTGGGCCATGTCCGCGGCGCCGTCTTCGGCGATGCGCTGGCCAGCCTTCTGGACTTCACCGGCCATGTGGTGACGCGCGAATATTACATCAACGACGGCGGCGCCCAGGTCGACGTGCTGGCCCGTTCGGCCTATGAACGCTACCGCGAGGCCAACGGGCGCGATCCCGAGATCCGCGAGGGGCTCTATCCGGGCGATTATCTCATCCCCGTGGGGGTGGCGCTGAAGGAACGGTTCGGCGACCGGCTCCTCGATCGCCCCGAGTCGGAATGGCTGTCCGATCTGCGCGCCTTCGCTACCGAGGCGATGATGACCATGATCCGCGAGGATCTGGCGCTGCTGGGTGTGCGGATGGATGTCTATTCCTCGGAAAAGGCGCTCTACGGCACCGGCCGGATCGAGGCTGCGATCGAGCGGTTGCGCGGCATGGACCTGATCTACGAGGGTGTGCTGGAGCCGCCCAAGGGCAAGACCCCCGAGGATTGGGAACCGCGCGAGCAGACCCTGTTCCGCTCCAGCGCGCATGGCGATGACGTCGACCGTCCGGTGAAGAAATCCGACGGCTCGTGGACCTATTTCGCCCCCGACATCGCCTATCATCACGACAAGATCGAACGTGGCTTCGATCAGCTCATCGATGTGCTCGGCGCCGATCACGGCGGCTATGTCAAGCGGATGAAGGCGGCGGTGGCCGCGCTTTCGGGCGGGCGCGTGCCGCTTGACGTCAAGCTCATCCAGCTGGTCAAGCTCTACAGAAACGGCGAGCCCTTCAAGATGTCGAAGCGTGCCGGGACCTTCGTCACCCTGCGCGACGTGGTCGAACAGGCCGGGGCCGACGTGACCCGTTTCGTCATGCTGACCCGCAAGAACGACGCGCCGCTCGACTTCGACTTCGCCCGCGTGCTGGAGCAGTCCAAGGACAACCCGGTCTTCTACGTCCAGTATGCGCATGCTCGCGTGGCCTCGGTCCTGCGCCGCGCCGCCGAGGCGGGGATCGACGTCGACGATGCCACCCTGGCGGGGGCGGGTCTTGACGCGCTTGACGATCCGGCGGAGCTGGCCCTGGCGCGGAAGCTGGCGGAATGGCCGCGGCTGGCAGAGATCGCCGCGCGCGGGCATGAGCCGCACCGCATCGCCTTCTATCTCTACGAACTCGCATCGGACCTCCACAGCCACTGGAACCGGGGCAACGAGAATGCGCGGTTGCGCTTCCTTCAGGAAGGAGCCCCCGCCGTCAGTCAGGCCAAAATCTGCCTCGCGCGCGCCGTCGGAGTTGTCATTTCCACCGGGCTTGCTATCCTTGGTGTGACGCCGGTCGAGGAAATGCGCTGAGAAACAGCGCCCGCCGGCGACGAGAGCAGACAATGCGTCGGCACTAGCAGCCGGCGCCATGAGGCAGAGCATGGCGGTCATCAACTTCGATGAGTCGAGGGCGGCGGAGGATCATCCGCGCCCGGTGCGGATTCAGGG
>JASBUM010000003.1 GCA_030147905.1 Acidimangrovimonas sp. | reverse complement strand
CCCCAATGAAGGCGTCTTCGCCTGGCAGGAGGAGTCCGACGCCGAGAAGCCCGGCGACTGGCTCGCGCTGCGCTATGACCTGACGGCGCCGCTGGCGCGGGTGGCGGCGCAGTTCCGCAACGACCTTCCCAGCCCCTACCGGCGCTATGCCATGGGGCCGGTATGGCGCAACGAGAAGCCGGGGCCGGGACGGTTTCGCCAGTTCTACCAATGCGATGCCGATACGGTCGGTGCGCCCAGCGTGGCGGCGGACGCGGAGATCTGCGCGATGCTCGCCGATACGCTCGAGGCGGTGGGGATCGAACGCGGCGACTACATCGTGCGGGTCAACAACCGCAAGGTCTTGAACGGCGTGATGGAGGCGGCGGGGGTTCTCGATCCCGACGATCCGGGGCGTTTCGAGGCCGAGCGCGGGATCGTTCTGCGCGCCATCGACAAGCTCGACCGGTTGGGACCCGAGGGCGTGCGTGCGCTTCTGGGCGAGGGCCGCAAGGATGAAAGCGGCGATTTCACCAAGGGGGCGGGGCTGTCGCCGGAACAGGCCGAGGTGGTCATGGGCTTCATGGCGGCCCGCCGCGAGGACAGCGCTGCGACTGCGTCGCGGCTGCGCGAACTGGTCGCCGGTTCGGTCATTGGGCAGGACGGCGTGGCCGAGCTGGAGACCATCGCCACCCTCCTCGCCGCCCAGGGCTACGGCCCCGACCGCATCGTCATCGACCCTTCGGTCGTGCGGGGCCTCGGTTATTACACCGGCCCGGTCTTCGAGGCCGAACTGACCTTCGAGATCCACGACGAGAAGGGCCGGCCGCGGCAGTTCGGCTCGGTCGCGGGGGGCGGGCGCTACGACGAT
The DNA here is from genome assembly GCA_030147905.1 of Acidimangrovimonas sp. The sequence continues at coordinate 5,528 of JASBUM010000003.1, read as the reverse complement.
CTGGTGCGCCGCTTCACCGGCCAGGCGGTGCCTGCGACCGGCGTCTCGATCGGGGTTGACCGGTTGTTGGCGGCGTTGCGCGCCAAGGGCCGGATCGGGCTGGCGGCGGCGCCGGGGCCGGTTGTGGTGACGGTGATGGACCGCGACCGGATGGCCGACTACATGGCCATGGTCGGGCGGCTGCGCGCCGCCGGGATCCGGGCCGAGCTTTACCTGGGCAATCCCAAGAACTTCGGCAACCAGTTGAAATACGCCGACAAGCGTGGCGCGCCGGCGGCGGTGATCCAGGGCGCCGACGAGGCCGCACGCGGCGTGGTGCAGATCAAGGATCTGGCATTGGGCGCGCGGTTGGCGCAGGCGGCCAGCCACGAGGAATGGAAATCGCAGCCCGCGCAGGTGGAAGTCGCGCTCGCCGATCTGGTCGAGGCGGTCCGCCGCATCGTGGACGGCGCATGATGGCGGCAGTGGGCGGAGAGGACATTCCGGGCCGCGCCGCCGCCGACCACCGTGTCCGCCGCCGGGCCGAGCGGGCCGAAGCCGAACGGTTGCAGGCGCATTTCATCGCCGCGGGCGCGGTGCCGGTCGAGGCCGACCTGTTGTTGCCGGCCGGCGCGCTTCTGGATCTCTATGGCGAGGACATTCGGGCCCGCGCCTATGTCACCGCCGACCCGCTGGATGGCGAGATGATGCTGCGGCCCGACTTCACCGTGCCGGTGGTCCAGATGCACATGACTCATGGCGCGGAGCCTGCGCGCTATACCTACATGGGCGAGGTGTTCCGCCGTCAGGACGGCCGCGGGCGGGGCCGGGCGCGCGAATATCTTCAGGTGGGCTACGAGATCTTCGCGCGCGATGAGCCGGAGGCCGCCGATGCCGAGGTTTTCGCCCGCTTCGCCGAGGCGTTGCGCCCGCTGGATGCCCGGCCCGCGATCGGCGATATCGGCCTCATCATGGCGGCGGTTTCGGGGCTGTCGACAAGCCCCGCGCGCAAGGCGGCGCTGATGCGCCATCTGTGGCGGCCGCGCCGTTTCCGCGCGCTGCTGGAAGGCTTCGGCGGCCGCCGTCCGCCGGCCGAGGCGCGCCTGCGGCTGCTGGCCGATCTGGAACGGGCACCGGCCGAGACCCTGATCGCGCGGGCGGGGCCGGCGATCGGTCTGCGCGAAGCCGATGAGGTCGCGGCGCGCGCCGCCGCGCTTCTGGCCGACGCCGCGGGGCCCGCGCTCGACGCGCGTGAGGTCGGCCTGCTCGAGGATCTGTTGAGCTTGCGCGCCCCCGCCGACGAGGCGCTGGGCCACCTGCGCGACCTTGCGGTGGACCTGCCGGCCATCGCGCCGGCGGTCGAGCGTTTCGCACGCCGTCTGGCCGCCCTTTCGCGGCGCGGCATCGCCGCGGCGGCGCTTCCGTTCGAGGCCAGCCATGGCCGCAACACGATGGAATATTACGACGGTTTCGTCTTTTCCTTCCATGCGCCCGGCCGGCCCGATCTTCCGCCGCTGGCGACGGGCGGACGCTACGACGCGCTGACCCGCGTTCTGGGGCAGGGGCGTTCGATCCCGGCAGTGGGCGGCGTGATCCGGCCGGCGGTGGTGGTGGCGCTGGGGGCCGCGGAAGGGTCCGGGCGGGAGGCTGCACGATGAGCATCAAGATCGGCGTGCCGTCGAAGGGCCGGCTGATGGACAAGACCTTCGCGTGGTTCGGCGCACGCGGGATCACCATGCGGCGCAGCGGCTCCGAGCGTGAATATGCCGGGCATGTCGCCGGTGCTGACGGGGTCCAGATGGTGCTGCTTTCGGCCGGAGAGATCCCGCGCGAGCTGGCCCAGGGGCGCATCCATCTGGGTGTGACGGGTTCGGACCTCGTGCGCGAGAAGCTGCCCGACTGGCAGTCGCAGGTAATCGAACTGGCGACGATGGGGTTCGGGCATGCCGATCTCGTGGTCGCGGTGCCGGCCTTCTGGATTGACGTCGAGACGCTCGACGATCTCGACGCGGTGGCGGCGGCCTTCCGCGCGCGCCATGGTCACCGGCTGCGGATCGCGACCAAGTACCATCGGCTGGTCCGCGACTTCCTGCGCGATTTCGGCGTCGCGGATTACCAGCTTGTCGACAGTCAGGGCGCGACCGAGGGCACGATCAAGAACGGGACCGCCGAGGCGATCGCCGATATCACCTCGAGCGGCGAGACCCTGCGCGCCAATCACCTCAAGATCCTGTCCGACGGGGTGATCCACCGCTCGCAGGCGACGCTCTTCGCCGCCACCGGCGCCTGCTGGGACCAGCCTGCGCGCGCTACGCTTCATGCGCTTGCGCAGGCTCTCGGCATCGACGCGGCCGAGCCTATTCTGGCGCCGCGCTGACCGCGCCGGGCGGGGCCTTCCCCGAAGCGGCCCCCGCGAAGAGATTTTCGGGTCGTCGTGGCCGGAACGCGGACTGGTATCCCGAATGGACGCTGGTGGCCGGAACGCGGACTTGGCCCCAACGCCGATGGCGCGGCCGGTCAGCCCGGGGTCGCCGGAAAGCCGCAGGTATCAAGGCCCGAGGTATCGATGAGCGATGCGAAATCTGCCTTCGGATGCGCCATCGTGACATCGAAGATCGTCTTGGCCGACTGTCCTGCGGCCGCAAGGCCCGAAGCCCGGGACCGTACCGTTCCGAACGGTGCTGTTGATGCGGAACCGGCCACGGCGCCCGCCACGACCGGATCCGTGATACCTGCGTTCTGCAAATGCCCGCCCATCCGCTCGCAGTGCAGGTCGAGGAGGTGCGCTTGTCGAAAGGCGACTCTCCGGCGCAGGCTTCGGTGCCGCGCTTGGCTGCATGGCCCTCGGCGCCGTCACCGAGGGGAGAGGCACGGATTTCATCACGGTGGCGGAGGTGAACGATTGGCAACCCCCTGTCGCGGAAGGCGGCGGCGAGTGCGGCGATCCGCGCCGGGGCGTCCGCATTCAGGCAATCCCGGCCGGCCGCGATGCGACGCTGCATCTCCATTTGCATGTCGACGACAAGCAAAGCGTTCAACGCGAAATCCCGGCGTTGATCGGGCCATTCGGCATGGGCGCGCCGGTCGAACCAGCATAAAGCGCTGGGCGCCGTCAGCCGCTGTTCGTCGGCTTCGGGATCGCCTCATGTCGCTTGCAGGCAGCATCCTGCTCGCATGGCCGGGCCTGCCTAGGCCCCCTCGAAGCTGCACAATGCGTGGACATCCATGCCCATCGCGGCCAGCCGCTCGCGTCCGCCCAGCTCGGGCAGGTCGATGACGAAGGCGCAGCCGACGACCGATGCGCCCAGCCGTTCGATCAGCTTGATGCCGGCCTCGGCGGTTCCTCCGGTGGCAAGGAGGTCGTCGATCAACAGTACGCGCTCACCCGCGCGCAGCGCATCGTCGTGGATCTCCACGATCGCCTCGCCGTATTCGAGCTTGTAATCCTGCGCGATGGTGGTGCCGGGCAGCTTGCCCTTCTTGCGGATCGGGACGAAGCCCACCGAAAGCTGATGCGCGATCGCGCCGCCCAGGATGAAGCCGCGCGCCTCGAGCCCGACGACCTTGTCGATCGGCTCGCCGGCATAGGGATGCAGCAACTGGTCGATCGCCATGCGAAAGCCGCGCGCGTCGGCGAAAAGCGTGGTGACATCGCGGAACATGATCCCTTCATGCGGGAAATCCACGATCGTTCGGATGTAATCCTTGACGGTTTTCGGCGCCATGTTCGGCCTTTCGTCCTGTGCCCTGGAAAACGGATGCAGCGGAAAGTTCAGTTCAGAACCCGCCCCGCCACCGCGTCGAGCCGCGCAATGAGCGCGGGGTCGCGGTGCCCCGGCGCGGTGATGATCGCCTGGTCTAGCGCGCGGTCGCAGCCATGGGCGCAGGCCCCGGGGTGAACCGGGATCATGCGCCGCGCCAGTTCGGCGACCATCATGCGTGCCTTTTCTGCATTGGCGGTCAGGGTGGCGATTACCCCCGCGACGTCGACCGTGTCATGTTCGGGATGCCAGCAGTCGAAATCGGTCACCATGGCGACCGAGGCGTAGCAGAGTTCGGCCTCCCGCGCGAGCTTGGCCTCGGGCATGTTGGTCATGCCGATGACATCCGCGCCCCAGACGTCCCGATAGAGCCGGCTTTCGGCCAGGGTCGAGAACTGCGGCCCCTCCATCGCAAGGTAGGTGCCGCCGTCATGGACCGTCACGCCGGCCTCCAGCGCGGCGGCGACACAGGTTGCCGACAGGCGCGCGCAGGTCGGATGGGCCATGCCGACATGGGCCACGCAACCGGCGCCGAAGAAGCTCTTGGCGCGGTCGAAGGTGCGGTCGATGAACTGGTCGAGCACGACGAAATCACCCGGGGCCATATCCTCGCGCAACGAGCCGCAGGCAGAGACCGAGACGACATCGGTCACGCCCAGCCGCTTCATCGCGTCGATGTTCGCGCGATACGGGATCGAGCCGGGGCTGTGGACATGGCCCCGGCCGTGACGCGGCAGAAAGGCCATCTCGCAGCCGCCGATACGGCCGGTCAGGATCGCGTCCGACGGTGCGCCCCAAGGCGTGTCCACGGGCTGCCAGCGCGCGTCCTCCAGCCCGGCGACATCGTAGATTCCCGAACCGCCGATGATTCCCAGTCGTTGAACCATGTCTGCCTCTTGCGTCTGCGCCCGGGTGCACAGAAGCACGTCACGGGCCCGGCTTTCAACCCGGCATCCCCGGACCGCCATCCCCGGACGGGCGGCGTGCTGTATGGCCGGCGCCGGATTCCGGCCGTGGCCGCGTCCCGGGTGCGGCTATGCCTGTCCCGGCCGTGTCATCTCGAAGACCTCCTGCACGAAGGAATAATCCTTGTAGCCGAGTCGGGCGAGCGGCTGGAACCGCGTCACGTCGAAGCGACCCTCGACCACGCAATCATCGCGCATGTGAACGCCTGTCACCTCGCCCAGCACGAGGAAGTTCCCTTCGCCCAGAAGCGGCACCACCCGGTTCAGCCGGCACTCCAGCGCCGCCGGGGCCCCGACCACGCGTGAACAGGCGATGGTTTCGCATTCGGCACGCTCGAGCTGGGCGATGGCGAATTCGTCGGTCTCGCGCGGATAACTGCCCGAGGTGACGTTCATCGCCTCGCGGGCGGCATATTCGACGATATTGATGCAGAACACGCCGCTATCCTCGATATTGGCCAGCGTGTCCTTGCCGCGGTTGCGGTCGGGCTTGGCACCGGTCGAGGCGAACATAACCTGCGGCGGCGTATAGGCGATGGCGTTGAAGAAGGAATAGGGGGCCAGGTTTTCCGTGCCGTCGCCCGCGCGAGTGGAAAGCCAGGCGATGGGGCGCGGCGAGACGATCGCGTTGAAGGGATTGTGGGGCAGTCCATGCCCCTCGGCGGGTTTGTAGAACATGCGCTTTCCTCGATCGATTTGCCCCTGACCTAACCGCGTGCTAGGCGCAATTCCAGCGGATTCGCCGGAATGGCGCAGGCGGGGGGCGGCGGTTGATGGATGAACTCGCGGTCGAGACCGAGGCCGATCAATGGGAGGTCGAGGC
>JASBUM010000002.1 GCA_030147905.1 Acidimangrovimonas sp. | reverse complement strand
GCGGTCGCCTTCAGCACGCTGACGACGGTGGCCTTCTGGTCGATGATGGTCTTTCTCGCGATCCTGACCGTGGGCTTCGCCTACGAGTGGAAAAAAGGAGCCATGGAATGGGAGTGAGCACCTCGGCCAACACCGCGGGCGGCGATCCGGAAGTCGCGGTTCAGGCGGTCAACCGCGAGTTGCAGGACAAGGGCTTCCTGCTGACCTCGTCGGAGGATATCATCAACTGGGCGCGCACCGGTTCGCTGCACTGGATGACCTTCGGTCTCGCCTGCTGCGCGGTCGAGATGATGCATGTCGCGATGCCTCGCTATGACGCGGAACGCTTCGGTTTCGCCCCCCGCGCCAGTCCGCGCCAGTCCGACGTGATGATCGTTGCCGGCACGCTGACCAACAAGATGGCGCCCGCGCTGCGCAAGGTCTACGATCAGATGCCCGAGCCGCGCTATGTGATCTCGATGGGCTCCTGCGCCAACGGGGGCGGCTATTATCACTACAGCTATTCGGTGGTGCGCGGCTGCGACCGCGTGGTGCCGGTCGATATCTACGTGCCCGGCTGCCCGCCCACCGCCGAGGCGCTGCTCTATGGTATCTTGCAGTTGCAGCGCAAGATCCGCCGCACCGGCACGATCACCCGCTAGGAGTAAGCCCATGGCCGATGCGCCCACTCTTGCCAAAGACGAGGCCCTGCGCGAGCTTGCCGCCCATATCGAGGCCAGGCGCCGCGATTGCGTGCTTTCCGGCAACATCGCCTTCGGGGAACTGACGATCGAGGCCACGCTGGCCGCGATCCCCGATTTCATCGAGTTTCTCAGGACCGACCGCAACTGCCAGTTCTCGACGCTGATCGACATCACCGCGGTGGATCACCCGGAACGGCCGGCGCGCTTCGATCTCGTCTATCACTTCCTTTCGATGTACCAGAACCACCGGATCCGGGTGAAGGTCGCGGTGCGCGAAGAGGAGATGGTGCCGAGCATCGTCGCCGTCCACCCTTCGGCCAACTGGTTCGAACGCGAGGTCTTCGACATGTTCGGGATCGTCTTCTCGGGCCATCCCGATCTGCGGCGGATCCTGACCGACTACGGGTTTCGCGGCCATCCCCTGCGCAAGGACTTCCCGACGACGGGTTACGTCGAGGTGCGCTATGACGAGGAGCAGGGCCGGGTGGTCTATGAGCCGGTCAAGCTGGTGCAGGAATATCGCCAGTTCGATTTCATGAGCCCGTGGGAAGGTGCGCATTACGTGCTGCCGGGCGATCAGAAGGCGCCGAAGCAATGACCGCGGGCGCCTTGGGCGATAGGCGGGCCGCGGCGGCGGCCGGGGCTGGAAAGACGGCGCGGGTTTCGGCCGGTGCCCGTCCGGCATGCCGCCGGGTACGCAGCGTGGAGGGTTGAGCATGGACGGCAAATTCGACGACACGTTGACGGGCGAACAGCGCATCCGCAACTTCAACATCAACTTCGGCCCGCAACACCCTGCTGCGCATGGCGTTCTGCGGCTGGTGCTGGAGCTGGACGGCGAGATCGTCGAACGCTGCGATCCGCATATCGGCCTGCTGCACCGCGGCACCGAGAAGTTGATGGAAAGCCGCACCTACCTGCAGAACCTGCCGTATTTCGACCGGCTCGATTACGTCGCGCCGATGAACCAGGAACATGCCTGGTGCCTCGCGATCGAGCGGTTGACCGGCACCGTCGTGCCGCGTCGCGCGCAGTTGATCCGGGTGCTCTATTCCGAGATCGGCCGGATCCTCAACCATCTGCTCAACGTCACCACCCAGGCGATGGATGTGGGCGCGCTGACCCCGCCGCTGTGGGGCTTCGAGGAACGCGAGAAGCTGATGGTCTTCTATGAGCGCGCCTGCGGGGCGCGGCTCCACGCGGCCTATTTCCGTCCCGGCGGCGTACATCAGGACCTGACGTCCGACCTTATCGACGACATCGACGCATGGGCCGAGGCCTTCCCCAAGGCGCTCGACGACATCGATGGCCTTTTGACCGAGAACCGGATCTTCAAGCAGCGCAACGCCGACATCGGCGTCGTCACCGAGGAGGAGATCCTGCAATGGGGTTTCTCGGGCGTTATGGTGCGCGGCTCGGGCCTGGCATGGGACCTGCGCCGCTCCCAGCCCTACGAATGCTACGACGAATTCGACTTCAAGATTCCCGTGGGCAAGAACGGCGACTGCTATGACCGCTATCTGTGCCGCATGGCGGAGATGCGCGAATCCACCAAGATCATCCGGCAGGCGATCGAGAAGTTGCGCGTCGAGAAGGGCGATGTGCTGTCGCGCGGCAAGATCGCGCCGCCCCGGCGCGACGTGATGAAGACCTCGATGGAGGCGCTGATCCATCACTTCAAGCTTTATACCGAGGGCTTTCACGTGCCGGCGGGCGAGGTCTATGCCGCGGTCGAGGCGCCCAAGGGCGAGTTCGGCGTCTATCTGGTCGCCGACGGTACCAACATGCCCTACCGCGCCAAGATCCGGGCGCCGGGATATCCGCATCTGCAGGCGATAGACCATATCGCGAAGGGCCATCTTCTGGCCGATGTCGCGGCGATCATCGGCACGCTCGATATCGTCTTCGGGGAAGTGGATCGATGAAATGGATCGCCGGGCTTGTCATCCTTGCGGTTGCGGCGGCGGCGATCCTGCCGACGCTGGCCGAAAGCGAGCCGTCCGAACAGGATGTGAAGGCGCTTTCGGCGGCGATTGCAACCGCCGGTTGCGTGCTCGACAGTCACAACGAGAAGGCGGTGCTGCTGTCCTCGGGCCTGCCCGAGCCGGTGGCCGAGAAGGCGGTGCGGGCACTGCTGAATACCAAGCGCGCGGTGCCGCTCGGGACCGCCGCGGTCAAGCTCGTTTCGGGGCGCTGCGGATGATCGGGTCCTTCGCCGCATATGCCCGTCTTCGCGGCGATGGTGCCGCATCTGGAACCCAGACGACCGGAGCCCAAGCCTGATGCTACGCCGACTGCACCCCGAACAGCCCGAAAGCTTTGCCTTCACCCCGGCCAACCTGGCCTGGGCCGAGGCGCAGATCACCAAATA
>JASBUM010000684.1 GCA_030147905.1 Acidimangrovimonas sp. | reverse complement strand
CAGCTTCCTCTATGCCAATGCGCTCAAGGCCGGGCTCGTGGAAGAGGCGATGCCGGATCTGCCGGTCGATATGCTCGGGATCTATGCCGTCTACCCGCCCGGGCGCTTCACGCAGCCCAAGGTGCGCGCCTTCATCGATTTCCTCGCACGCGAGTTTGCCGAGAAGGGCCCCGACCGCTGGTAGCACGCGGCCCCGCCCCGCCCCGCCCCGCCCCGCCCCGGGCCGCGCTGCGGCCGGGCGCCGCGCCCCCGCTCATCCGCCGCTGGTCAGCATCACTTCGACACGCCGGTTCTCCATCCGGCCCTGCTTGGTGAAATTCGACCCGCGCGGCGCGAGATAGCCCACCCCCTCGGCGTCGATCTGCGCGGAATTGACGCCGTAGCTGTCGATCAGCCGCGCGGCGACGGATTGGGCGCGTTTCCTCGACAGTGCGATATTCGCCGCAAGGCTTCCCGAATCGTCGGTATGACCGACCAGCGCGATGCGGCGCTTGCCGTCTTGCTTGAGATAGGCGGCAAGTGCCGCGAGCGAGGCATAACGCCCCGGCGCCAGCTCGGACGCGCCGCTGGGGAAGTTGAGATCGTCGAGCGCCACCGCGCCGCCCTGCTCGAGCCGTGCGATCAGCCCGTTGGCCGCGGCCGGATCGCCCCCCGCCGATGCCGTGGCTGCTGCGTCGGGGGCGGCGGCGGCAGTGGCGGGCGGAGCGTTGGCGGGCGGGGTGGCCGAGGCGCCGCCCGCGCCCTTCGCCGCTGCGGCATCGGCCGCACCTTCGGTCGCCGTCTCGGCGCCGGGCGCCGGCGGATCGACCCGAATCAACTGCACGAACAAGGCCTCCGCGCTGCGGCTGACCATGAGCGACAGGTAATGCGGCGCGCCGCTCGCCGTCCGGCGCGCCGCGAGAAACCGGTAATCGCCCAGATCGACATGCATCTGGGGCTCCGACAGGACCCGCGTGCCGAAGCGGAAGTCGAAGCCGCCGCACGATTGTGTCGCGCATTGGAACAGCGTCGCGTAGCCCGCCTTCTCCACCCGGGCGCGCAGCGCGGCCAGCATCTGCATGGTCGACTGCTGCCGATCGGGTATGCGCCAGACCCGGATGCGCAATCGGCCCTCGGTCGCGATCACCGGGATCGCGCCGTCGCGCCACGGCCCGGTGGGCAGACGGTAACTGCCCAGCGGCCGGTCCTGCTGCGCGTTGAGCGTCGCCGTCTTCGGCAGGCCGAGCGTGAGCGCCTTCGCAGGCGCCGGGCCGAGCGTCATCGCCACCGTCATCAGTGACGCCAGCGCCGGGCCGGCGATCATCGCGCCTGGCCGTGATAGGCGTCGTTGGGCTGCATGTCGGTGGCCGAGGCGACGCGGTTTGTCATATTGAAGAAGCCGGTCACCGCCGCGATGTCCCAGATGTCGCGCGCGGTGAAGCCCGCCTCGCGCAGCGCCGCGCGATCGGTCTCCTCGATGCGGGCTGGGTTCTCGGTAAGCTTCGCGGCGAAATCGAGCATCGCGCGCTGGCGCCGGTCAAGCCGGGCGGCGCGGTAGTTCATCACCATCGCCTCGCCCAGCAGGGGATCGCCCGAAAGCTGGCGCACGGCGGCGCCATGCGCGACCTGGCAGTACCAGCAGCGGTTGATCGACGACACCACGACCGCAATCATCTCGCGTTCCAGCTTCGAAAGACCGGAATCCGCCAGCATCAGATCGTTGTACATCGCGCTGAAGGCGTCGAGCTTGGCGATGTCGAAGGCATAGGCGCGCAGGACGTTGGGCACGAGGCCCAGCTTCTCCTGGCAAAGGGCGAAATAGCGGGCGGTGGCGTCGGGCAGCGGATCGACCTGCGGCAGGTCGAGCGCGATCGGCGAATCGGCTTTTTCGCTCACGGATGGGGCCCTTGTTGACGTCTGCGGCGGGTCACGGGCCGCGCCGGTAGTGGTAATTTCCCACAACATCCATCCCGAGGGAAGCATAGAGCGCGCGCGCGCCCGCGTTCGCCTCTGTCACCATGAGGGTCAGCCATGACGCCCCATGATCTTGCGCCCAGGTGGCGGCCGCCCGCATCATGTTGACGGCAGCTTTTTGCCGACGCCGGGCCGGCGCAACCTCGAGGGCATGCAGCATGGCGATCTTGTCATCAAGCGCCACGAAGGCGCAGCCTGCCGGCCGATCCTGCGCACGGGCGATAAGCGCTGTTTTCGGGCCATGCGTCCGCGCCATCACCGCAAGACGCGACGGACCGATCCCGCCAGCAGCCCAGATCTCGGTCTGGATGGCGAGCGGGGGCCAGATCGCGAAGGCGGTCAGATGGGGCAGCTCCGCGGCCAGCGCGGCGACGGGCGCGCAGTACGCCAGCACCGGATCCACGACGGCATAGCCACGCGCGGCAAGCGCCGCGTCCAGCCGGGCCTCGCCATGGCGGACCATCACAAGGGGGGGCTGGCCGAGCGCGGCTTGGGCCCGCTCCATCCGCGTGATGGCCAGATCCTCGGCGGCCTCGGGCGTCAGAGCGGTCGCGGCCGAGACCCGCTGTCCACCACCCCGGCCCTCGCGCACGAGCCAAGGGCCGCAGCGGTGGGTGCGGGCCGCGGGCCACGTGGCGTCGAGTGCCGCGAAGATCGTCTCGATCGCGGGGGGCATGCTCATTCCGTTTGCGTGCCGGGGGCTGCGGTCCCTGCATCGCCGGCCCCGTCACGATCCGCCGCCGCGTCGGCGGATATCCCCAGCGCCGCGCAAAGCTTGGCCATCGCCGCATCGAGCCGACCGGCGTCGAGGCCGCGCGCGACCAGTTCCGCCCCGTAGCGGCCGTCGCGGCTGAAGGGATAGGAGCCGAAGGCGAGGTCGGGAAATTCATCCGCGATCCGCGCCAGAGGCGCCGCAAGCTCGCCCTCGCCGCGCCAGACGGTCAGGCTGCGCGACAAAAGCGCGGGCCCCGATGCCAGCTGTGGCAGAAGCCAGGCGGCCATGGCCTGGAAGACCGAGGGCACCCCGGCCATCACATGGACATTGCCGAGGCTGAAGCCGGGCGCCCGGCTTACCGCGTTCTCGATCAGCCGGGCGCCTTCGGGAATGCGCGCCATGCGCAGCCGCGCCGCGTTCAGCTCCAGCCCGAGGCGCCGGCAATGCTCTGCGATCAGCGCCCGCGCGTCGGCGCGGATGTCGATCCGAACGTCGAAGGCCGCGGCGACGGCGTCGGCGGTGATATCGTCATGCGTGGGGCCGATCCCGCCCGATGTGAACAGCATGTCATGGCGGTGGCGCAGCGCATTGACCGCCTCGACGATCACATCGTGCCGGTCGCCGACCACCCGTGCCTCGCGCAGGACGATACCGCGCCCGCGCAGGGCGCCCGCCAGATGGTGCATGTTTGCATCGCGTGTCCGGCCCGAGAGGATCTCGTCCCCGATCACCAGCATCGCCGCGGTCGGATTGCTCATGGTCTTTGCCGCCCTGTGCCCGGTTGCCCGACCGGTATAGGCCGGGTCCGCGGCGCGGCCAAGCCCGCGCGACGGTACGGTAGACGGTACGGCAGTCGGCGGCCGGTGCCGCGGCGGACGGGCTGGCATCTTGGTGCAGGCTTGGTTATCTAGGGCGCAAGACAAGATGGAAGAGGTGCCCGTGGACGAGACTCGCGGCAGGATCACGAAGGACGGCATCAGGATCTACGAGGCCGAGGATTTCGCCGGCATGCATGTCGCCGGCCGGTTGGCGGCCGAGATTCTCGACGCCGTGGCCGAACGGGTCGTGCCCGGTGTGACCACCGCGGCGCTGGATGCCTTCATCACCGAATATGTCGAAGAGGCGGGCGCGGTCTCGGCCACCATCGGCTACAAGGGCTATCAGCACGCCTCCTGCATCAGTGTGAACCATGTCGTCTGCCATGGCATCCCCGGTGACAAGGTCCTGCGCGACGGGGATATCCTGAACATCGACGTCACCGTCATCGTCGACGGATGGTACGGCGATTCCAGCCGGATGTATGTCGCCGGCACGCTCAGCCGCAAGGCAGAGCGGTTGATCCAGATCACCCATGACGCCCTGTTCACGGGGATCGAGGCGGTCCGTCCCGGCAACACCTTCGGAGATATCGGCCATGCGATTCAGGCCTATGTCGAGGCGCATCGCATGAGTGTCGTGCGCGATTTCTGCGGCCATGGGCTGGGGCGCGTCTTTCACGCGCCGCCCAATGTGCTGCATTACGGACGCCCGGGAACCGGCCCGGTGCTGGAGGAGGGCATGTTCTTCACCATCGAGCCGATGGTGAACCTCGGCCGGCCCGAAACCAAGGTCCTGGGCGACGACTGGACGGCGGTCACGCGGGACAAGTCGCTTTCGGCGCAGTTCGAACATTCGATTGGGGTCACCGCGACCGGCTGCGAGATCTTTACCCTGTCGCCTGCCGGGAAGTTCCACCCGACCTGGGCCTGACCCGCTCGCGGCCGGCCGCGATGGCGGGCCGGCCTGCATGCGGGTTCTGCCGGCGGCCGGGGCGGATGGCCTGCGGCATGGGTGACACATGCCGGTGTGGGTCAGGACGCCGATTGCTCCCGCCGGGCCGCTTCGCCCGCGGCGCGTGCCTGGGCCAGTGTCAGGCTTGTCGAAAGCATCTCTGGATCGAGACGCAGCTCGATCACCGACGGCAGGGCCGAGGCTTGCGCGCGGGCAAAGGCGGCGGCGAATTCCGCCCCATCGGTTACCGTCTCTCCATGCCCGCCATAGGCGCGGGCCAGCGCCGCGAAATCGGGATTGGCCAGGTCCGTGCCCGAGACGCGGCCCGGATAATGCCGTTCCTGATGCATGCGGATGGTGCCGTAACGGCCGTTGTTGGCGACGATCACGATCACCGCGGCGCCATGCTGTACGGCGGTCGAGAATTCGTTGAGCGTCATCTGGAAATCGCCGTCACCGGCAAGGCAGACGACGGTGCGTTCGGGCCAGCCCAGCTTGGCCGAGATCGCGGCCGGAAAGCCGTATCCCATGCTGCCCGATGTCGGCGCGAACTGGGTTCCGTAGCGTTTGTAGCGGAAATAGCGATGCAGGAACGCGGCGAAATTGCCTGCCCCGTTGGTCATCACCGCGTCCTCGGGCAGGTTTTCAGACAGCCATGCCACGATCTGTTCGAGCTTGACCGCGCCCGGCGTCTGGGCCGGTTCCTGCCAGGCGATGTAATCGGCGCGCGCCGCCCGCGTCCACGGTGCCCATTCGGGGCGGGCAGGCAGATTGGCGCGCGCCAGTGCCGCGACCATCTCCGGTGCCGCGGCCGCAATGGCGACCGCGGGCCGGAAGACACGACCCGCTTCGTCGGGGTCGGGGTGGACATGGATGATGCGCGGGCCGGGCCGGACCGGGTCTAGCAGGCTGTAGCCGCCGGTGGCGATATCGCCCAGCCGCGAGCCGAGGACCAGCAGGCAATCGGCCTGTCGGAGCCGCGCGGCGAGCCGCGGGTTCATGCCGACGCCCAGATCGCCCGCATAACAGGGATGGCGGTTGTCGATCCGGTCCTGACGGCGGAACGAGACCGCGACCGGAAGGCCCGCGGCTTCGGCGAAGCCGGCGAGATCGGCGGCAGCGGCAGGCGACCATTGCGAACCGCCGGCGATCACCAGTGGCCGTTCGGCCGTGGCAAGCGCGTCGGTCACCGCCGCAAGCTGCGCGTTGCCCACAGCGGCCGGGCGCGGCGCGGGCGCGGCCAGATCGGGCACGTCTGCCGCTGCGCTCAGCATGTCCTCGGGCAGGGCCAGCACGACCGGGCCGGGCCTGCCCGAACAGGCGACGTGAAAGGCGCGGCTGACATATTCGGGCAGCCGTTCGGTCTGATCGACCTCGGCCGCCCACTTGGCGACGCTTCCGAAGACCGCACGGTAATCCAGCTCCTGGAACGCCTCGCGATCGCGGTGACCGCGGTCGATCTGGCCCACGAAGACCACCATCGGGGTCGAATCCTGTCGCGCCACGTGAATGCCGGCCGCTGCGTTGGTGGCGCCGGGGCCGCGGGTGACGAAAAGCACGCCCGGACGTCCGGTACGCTTGCCGTCGGCCTCGGCCATCATCGCGGCCCCGCCCTCCTGTCGGCAGACGATATTCGCGATCCCCGAATCATGCAGCCCGTCAAGCGCTGCGAGGAAGCTCTCGCCGGGCACGGAAAAGACCCGCTCCACCCCTTGCAGGACCAGCTGGTCCGCAAGGATCTTGCCGCCGTGGCGCATCGTCATCCCCTCCAACCTGATGTCGCGCGGCCACCCTGCGCCAGCCGTCGCGCCGGGGCAAGCAGGACTTGCCAGCCGCGGCGCATCGCCCGATACAGGGGGCGGACAGGAGGACAGGCATGATCCAACCGGTATTGCTCGGCATCGCCGGCGCCCTGCGGGCGGGCTCGACCAATCGCAAGCTGCTCGCGGTTGCGCGCGCGCGTTTCGGCCCGGCCGACCATCTGGACGCGGATCTGCGACTGCCGCTTTACGACGGTGATCTCGAGGCCCGCGAGGGCATCCCGGCGGCCGTGCAGCAGCTGGCCGATCAACTCGACCGGGCCGATGCGGTGGTGATCGCCTGCCCGGAATACAACAAGGCCCCGCCCGGGGTTCTCAAGAATGCGCTGGACTGGATCAGCCGGGCGCCGGGGAACCCGTGGCGCGACAAGCCGGTGGCGATCATTTCGGCTGCCGCGGGGCGCGGGGGCGGGGACCGGTCGCAGTTCGCGTTGCGGCTCATGCTGGTGCCGTTTCGGGCCGCGGTCCTCGCGGGGCCGGAGGTGCTGGTGCCCGACAGCGCCAACGCCTTCGATGTGGATGGCGCCCTGATCCCCGAGGCGCCGGGGCGGATGCTCGGGCTTCTGATGGCGGATCTGCGCCGCGCGGCAGAGACGCGCGCGGCGGCGCGGGCCGGGGCGCCGACGCAAGCCTAGCCGGCGCCGCGCAGCGGGACGGTCCCGATGCGTCCCGCGCGCGAAAGGCCGGCGCGGCGCCGTGTCCCGGATCTACAGGTGAATGCCGCAGGCCTCGGGGCGAAAGCCCGCGGGGATCGCATCGCGCCCCTCCAGCAGCAGATCGGCCATCGCCGCGCCGACCTTCGGTGCCATGCCGAGACCGATCTTGAATCCGCCGTTGGCGATGAAATGGCCCGGCCGTCCCGGCCACGGACCGAGGATCGGCGCACGGCTGGCGGCGCGTGGCCGCACGCCCGCCCAGCGCGCCACGACCGGCGCCCCCCCGAGCGTCGGCATCAGCGCGACCGCCCGCGACAGAAGCGCGTCCAGCGCGGTGTCGGTGGCGCGTCCGTCGTCGAATTCGCGCTCGGTGGTGGAGCCGATCGCGACGGTGCCATCGTCATGGGGCACGAGATGAAGCGATTCCGCGTAGATCTGCGGGGCCTTCTCCATGCCTGCTGCCAGCCGCAACGACTGACCCTTGACGCCCGTGCCCACCATCCGCCCGAAGGCGAGGGAAAGCTCGGCAAGCCCCTCGTGGCCGGTGGCCCAGACGACGGCGCCGGTCCGTGCGGGTTCAGGTGCCGTCACGCCCGCCCCTTCGATGATGCGCCCGCCCAGCGCGCGCAGCGCCGCGGCAAGCGCATGGGTGGCCCGGGCGGGATCGATGCGCGCGCTCAGGTCATCGGCGAGGATCCAGCCGCTGGCGCTGGGCGGGCACCAGACGCCGAGTTCGGCCACCGGCCGCAGCCGCCACTGTGCCGCGTCGCCCCAGTGGCGGCGCGCATCCATGGCCCGGTCGCGCGCCCGTTCCACCGCCGCGATGTCGGGCAGGGGCTGAAGCCGGCCGATCCGGCCATAGCCGGTGGAACGGCCCGTCCGGGCCTCGACCTCGGGCCAGAAGCGGCGCGCCAGAACCAGGCTTTCGAACTGGAACTGCTTTTTCTCGTTCCACCTGTCGGGCACATGGGGGGCCAGCGCGCCGACCTGCCCGCCGCTTGCGCCCCAGCCGATCTGCCGCCGTTCGATCAGCTGGACGCGCGCACCTCGCAGCGCGCAGCAATATCCGACCGCAAGGCCGAAGATTCCGCCCCCCATCACCGTGACATCCGCGATTGCCATTTCCGCCAGCCTTCCGCATTGTCGCCCGCGCAGTCAGCGGTTTAGGCCAAATGAACAGCACCGACCAGAGCGCGGATCTGGACTGGCGCGCGGATGGTGTGCCGGTATCGCGCCGTTTCGACGATCCCTATTTCTCGCTTGGCGACGGGCTGGCCGAGACCCGGCACGTATTCCTGGCTGGCAACGGGCTTCCGGGCCGCTTCCGTCCCGGCTTTCGTCTGGCCGAACTGGGTTTCGGCACCGGTCTGAACCTGTTCGCGTCGCTTCTGGCCTGGCGCGGGGCGGGGCATCCGGGGCCGCTGCATTACACCTCCTTCGAGGCCTTCCCGATGAGTGCTGCGCAGATGGCGCGCGCGCTTTCGGCCTTTCCCGAGGTCGCAGCCATCGCCGGGCCGTTCCTGGCCGCCTGGCAGGGCGGGGCGCGCCGCATCACGCTGCCGGATCTCGAGGCCGAGGTCGTGATCGGCGATGCGCGGTCCAGCCTTCCGGCGTGGCCGGGCATGGCCGATGCCTGGTTTCTCGACGGCTTCGCCCCGGCGCGGAACCCCGAGTTGTGGCAGCCCGCGCTGATGGCCGAAGTGGCCCGCCATACCGCGCCGGGGGGCAGTTTCGCGACCTATACCGCGGCGGGTTTCGTGCGCAGGGGGTTGCAGGCGGCGGGATTTCGGGTAGAGCGGATTCCAGGCCACGGCGCCAAGCGCCACATGTCGGTTGGCCGTCTGGATCCGAAATGACC